>NZ_QGHD01000011.1 GCF_003148885.1 Hallerella porci
CTTTGATTTTGCTTTTCGCTTCTTCAATTTTGAAATTTCAAAGCTCTTTTTTTAGCTAACAAAAACTAAATGACACAGTTTATTTGACAGAACCTTTTTCACGAATAATAAACATTTTATCCAACACAATTTTTAAAATTTTTATTCAACCTCTTTTTATTCACAATTTTTAATTCTAAATTGTTTCACGTGAAACATTATTTTGATTCAAATCAAGAAGAACTTCTTTTGAAATTTCTTGCCAAACAAGAAGTTTCTTTATCCGACAATCAGTTGGAAAAGCTTTTTGATTATGTCCAATTAGTCATTCAAGGAAATGAAAAAGTAAATTTAATTTCTCGAAATGACATTCCTAAATTTTTATCGCGCCATATCGCAGATTCTTTAATGCCTTATATTGTTCTTTCTAAAAAAAACTTTTTAAAACCTAATATGATTTGGGCTGATATGGGCGCAGGCGGCGGATGTCCTGTATTTCCTTTAGCAATTGCTTGTCCAGAAATTCAATTTTATGCTTCTGAGCCGCGACACAAGAGAGTTCTCTTTTTAGAAAAAACAAAAAATTCTCTGCATTTAGAGAATCTTCAAATCGTTGGAAAAAGATTTGAAACTTCTGAAATTTCAAATTGCGATGTAATTTCTTGTCGCGCACTTTCACGCTTCGAAGCAGATTATGAACGCGCTCTTCCTGCTCTTAAAAAAGATGGAATTTTTGTGACTTTTAAAAGCAAAGAAATTGCGCAAGAATTGAAGAACATTCCGAATGTTCATTTGATTGATTATCGTCTTCCATTAGAAAACTTAGAATACTCATTAGTGATTAAAGGAATCTATGGGTAAAATTATTGCAATCTGTAATCAAAAAGGCGGCGTGGGAAAAACCACAACAGCTATCAATTTAGCTGCAAATTTTGCCGCACTAGAAAAGAAAACTCTTTTGATTGACATGGATCCTCAGGGAAATGCTTCCCAAGGTTTAGGTTATCTCGAAAGTCAAGAAGAAGATATTCACGAAGCTTTGGAACTTGCAGAAAGTCCTGATGCAATCACAAAAGAATCTCTGCAAAAGTTCATTTTAAAAACGGATTTAGACTATTTAAAAGTCATTACTTCGGGTCCGGATCTTTCGGTAATGGAACTCGAATTAGTCAATGCGATGAGCCGCGAACATCGTCTGCGCCGCATTACTTCTGTTTTAAAAGAAGAATTCGAATACATTATTATCGATGCTCCTCCTAGTTTAAACCTTTTAACTCTGAATGTTTTAACCGCAGCCGATAGCGTTTTAATTCCTGTTCAATGTGAATATTACGCTTTACAAGGACTTGCTGAACTTTTCAACACCATTCGATTGGTGCAGAAAAATTTAAATAGTCAGCTGAATATCGAAGGCGCTCTTCTCACTATGTATGACGCAAGATTAAGTCTTTCGCGTCAAGTGGCAGAAGAAGTTCGCAATGTCATTTCAGAAAGCGTTTTCAAAATTATGATTCCGCGAAATGTGACTCTCAGCGAAGCGCCTTCTCACGGAAAACCGGTTATTCTTTATAATGTAAAGAGTCCAGGTTCACAAGCATACATGAAACTCGCAGAAGAAATTATCAACAAGGCTAAATAATATGGGAAAGAAATCTTTTGCGCTCGGAATGGGTCTGAGCGCCATTATGAATAACCACACCAATAATCTGGACGAAACCATTCAGAAAGATGAAAATGGGCAAACAGTCAAAATTGAAAAAATCAATTTGGATTTAATTGACCCTAACCCATATCAGCCGCGGACTGAATTTAATGAAGATGAATTAGTTGAATTAGCCGAAACAATTGAACAACAAGGTTTGATTCAGCCGATTACAGTTCGTAAATTCAATGGACGTTATCAGATTGTCAGCGGGGAACGTCGCACTCGAGCCGCAAAACTTGCTGGATGGACAACAATCGATGCTTATGTCCACGAATTGCTTTCCGACAAAAAAATGGCGGAATGGTCGCTGATTGAAAATATTCAGCGCGTAGACTTAAATGCAATTGAAGTAGCAAAATCCTACGAGAAACTTTTAGAAAATTACGGCTACACTCATGATGATTTAGCAAAAAGCGTGGGAAAATCGCGTTCTGCAATCACAAATTCCTTGCGACTTTTAAAACTTCCGGAACAAGTTCAAGCTTGGATTTGCGAAGGGAAACTTTCTCAAAGTGCTGCACGCACTCTTTTAAGTCCGGAAATTTCGGATCCCGAAGCAGTCGCCCGCGACATTATTGAAAAAGGAATGAATGTCCGCGATATTGAAAAGCTCACCAAAGAAAATAAAAATTCAGAACCAAAACCGCAGCCGCAACAAAAAGAAGCGCAACCATTAGATCCAAACATTTCTGCATTTCTGCAAAAAATGGAAGAGTTTTTCGGCACAAAAATCAAATTGCAACAATCTGCGGACAATGCTTCAAAAGGTCGATTAATTATTGATTATTATTCCTTTGAAGATTTAACACGCATCCAGGAAAAAATGGAAGGATTGAATTGAAAAATCGCTATCACATTATTCAAATTATTCCATCGGATTCCGGAAAAACTTTATCTTTTAAAGTGAATTCCATCCTTTGGAAGTTATTTGCGATTCTTTTAATCGTTATTTTTGTACTTGGCGGATTTTTCATCTATAAATTATCCACAATCAATGCAATTATCGTGAGTTCGCGGCAAGTTCAAGCGCAAAATGAACTTTTACAGCAAAAACAAAGCGAATATGAACTCTTTTTTTCGGAATTAGATTCTATTTCTACGATGGAAAAGCAAATTAAGAACATTCTCGGTGCATTTTATGAAAATGATTCTTTAAAACTTTCTTCTGTCATCGATAAAAACCGCTTTGATTTTCAACCTTCTTCGAAAAATCGCTTTACTGCAGAGTTAAAAGGCTATTCTACCGATGGAAAAACTCAAAATTGGGCAAAAGTTCCCAGTATCATTCCTACAATCGGCATTATCAGCAAGAATTTTTCTTTAGAAGAGAATCATCCGGGAATAGATATTTCCGCAAAATTAAATGAACCTGTTTTTGCTACCGCCGAAGGAAAAGTCATCTCCGTTCTTAAAAACAAAGATCGCGGATTACATATTATCATTGATCACGGCAACGAATATACCACCAGTTATTCCCATTTAGAGCAAACTTATGTGAATAAAGGAAAATTGGTGAAAAAAGGTGAAGCAATCGGAACAGTCGGTTCTAGCGGAAAAACGACAGGCCCGCATATTCACTATGAAATTTTGAAAAACAACGAACCCATCGATCCAGAACTTTTTATTGAGGAATAAAACATGGCAAAAGAAAACGATAGCCAATTTACACAAATTAGCCCGTCGATGAATATCACCGGAGATTTATCGGGCTCTAGCGATATTCGTATCGCTGGCAAAATCAAAGGAAACATCGAAACTACCGGCGATGTAGTAATCGAAAATTCTGGCTTTGTCGAAGGCGTTATCAAATCGAAAAATGCAACGATTGCAGGAAAAATCAATGGAGACATTGAATGTTCCGAAAAGTTGGTTTTAGAATCCAAATCGCTTTTCATCGGTAATATCAAAACAAAGCTTCTCGTTATTGAATGCGGAGCAAAACTCAGCGGAAATTGCCAAGTTTCTACGGAAAAAGAAGCAGAACCTGTTAAAAAGTAATTTCGCTTTTTAATTTTTTTGAACAGTCTCTTGATGAGGGACTGTTTTTTATTTCTCTAAAAGAAGATTTATCATCTTTCCACACACTCTTTAAATATTCTTCTTATATATATAAAAGAGATTGATAATGGTAACGTGGATTTGTGAAGAGTTTAATCGATTGCGATTATAAGTGATTGATTTTCATCAAGATATAAAAAGCGTGGATAGTTTTAAAATGATGAAAACTATCTAAGTTATTCACATTATTCAACGTTGAAAGATGTTAAACGAAAAGTTTTCAACATTTTTCCCACGTAAATGCCCAAAACACCGTTGAAAGTTGACTTTTCAACAACTTATTTATCCACATGTGAATAGATTTGTTGAATTGATTCGTATCACATTGAAATTCAATGAGTTAAAGAATTTTATTCTTTCGGGATTAAAGTTTAATTAAATTTAAAAGGATGGATAAGAGAACTTTTAGAATTGGGCAAATCGCAGATGTTCACTTGATCGCGGATAACGATGAAGCGGATCATCTCAAATCGGTGGAAAGTTTTGAAAAAACTCTCGCGGATGCTGATAAATTTGATTTAGATCTTCTCGTTATTAGCGGAGATATGACAGAACATAGTTTTCCGCAGGAATACCAACTTTTTTTTGAAATGATGAAAGCATATTCGGGAAAATGGTGTATGATTGCGGGAAATCATGATAAATCAGCGGATATTGCACGTTATTCGCCTTTTCCTATTGAATTACATCATGGGGAATATTTCTATAAAAAAACGGTAAATGAAGTGGCGCTTTTCTTTTTAGATTCTTCAACGGATTCTGTTTCAAAAAGTCAATTAGAATGGTTAAAAGAAGAAGCAGCGAAAGAAAGTAAAGAAATTTTTATTTTTATGCATCATCCGCCGTGTCTTTGCGGGCATCTGTTTATGGATTCGCGTTATGCATTGAAAAATTGGAATGAAACAAAATCGGTAATGGAAGAAATTCCAAATCTGCGAGCAATTTTTACGGGGCATTATCATTCGGCGATGGAAGTGAATTTGGAGAATGGAAAGAAAGTTTATTTGACGCCGGCGACGCAAATGCAATTAAATCCGGATGTTTCAGAATTTAATATCATTAGTACAGTTCCAGGTTGGCGGTATATTGAATATAAAAATGAAAAAATTTCCACAGAATTGCGTTATCTTTAAAAATTTTCTCTTTAACCCTTGAAATTTTTTTAATAATAATCTAAATTGAGTTCACCTGGCGGTTTAGCTCAGTTGGTAGAGCAACGGAATCATAATCCGTGTGTCTGTGGTTCGACCCCACAAACCGCTATTATTTTCCTTTGGAAGGAGCTTCAGATGAAGAAAATGCTTTTTGCGATCTTGTTCTTGTTGGCTTCTTCCTTTTTTGTATCCTGTGGGAATGATCAGACGGCTGATTTGACTCCGTCGCTTCCTTCGAAGAATGCTCAAGTTGCATCGGCTCCGGTTTCGGTTCCGAAATTTACTCCTCCTGCAAATTCCGCGATAGATGAAAAGAAAGCTCAGCAATATGCCAATGCAAGTGCTGCGTTAATTCTTTTGGGCGAAGAATGGTCTTCGAAAATTGAACAAGCTCAAGGCGAACAAAAAGTGGCGATTTTGCAAAATTACGATGAAGCGCGCGATCAAGTTTGCAGTCGAGTCGGACTTGCAGGAATTGCCGAATATAATTGGATTACCAATGTCGCCGCAAAAGATTCTAGCAATGCAGATAGCTTTGCAAAAGCGGGAATTCGCTTAGATTAATTTCAATTAAAATTTTTTTTGATTTAAAATGAAAAACGCAGTTCAAAATGAACTGCGTTTTTTGGAGTTGATGAATTAGATTTGTTCGAATGCTTGATTCATATCTGCGATTAAATCATCTGCATTTTCAATGCCCACAGAAAGACGAATCAAATCAGGACGAACGCCCGCTTCTAAAAGTTGTTCATCGCTTAACTGACGGTGCGTATGGCTAGCGGGATGCAAAACGCAAGAACGTGCATCGGCAACGTGAGTTACAATAGCGATTAACTTAAGCGAATCCATAAATTTAATGGATTCTTCGCGGCCGCCTTTAATGCCAAATGCCATAACACCGCAAGGAAGTCCTCCGTCAAATTGCTTTTGAGCGAGTGCGTGATACTTATCGTTTTCAAGACCCGCGTAATTGACCCAAGCTACTTTCGGATGATTTTGCAGGAACTTGGCAATCTTCAAAGCATTTTCGCAGTGCTTTTGCATACGAAGTGCTAATGTTTCAAGACCGATGTTTAAAAGGAATGCATTCATCGGAGCTTGAATACTTCCGAAGTCGCGCATCAGCTGAACAGTTGCTTTCACGATGTAGCATTTTTTACCAAATGCTTTACTGTAAGCGAGTCCGTGATAAGACGGATCCGGTTCTGTAATGCCGGGGAATTTTTCTTTGTGTGCTTCCCAGTCAAAGTTTCCGCTATCGATAATGCAGCCGCCGACAGTCATCGCATGACCATCCATATACTTTGTAGTGGAATGCGTTACGATATCTGCGCCAAATTCAAATGGACGGCAGAGAACAGGAGTTGCAAATGTATTGTCGATGATGAAAGGAACGCCGTGCTTGTGAGCGATGTCTGCAAACTTTTTAATGTCGGTGACATGACAAGTCGGATTTGAAATGGTTTCGCCAAAGAATGCTTTTGTATTCGGGCGGAAAGCCTTTTCAATTTCTTCTTCGCTTGCATCCGGATCGATGAAAGTTACATCAATTCCGAGTTTTTTCATGCTTACGCTGAAAAGATTATAAGTACCGCCGTAAATGGCAGAAGAACTCACAAAATGATCGCCGGATTCGCAGATGTTGAAAATTGCGTAGAAATTTGCTGCTTGACCCGAACTGGTAAGCATCGCAGCGACGCCGCCTTCGAGATCTGCAATTTTAGAAGCGACAGCATCATTGGTTGGATTTTGAAGACGTGTGTAAAAATAACCTTCTTCTTTTAAATCAAACAAATCCGCCATTTGAGCACTGGTGTCATATTTAAAAGTCGTGCTTTGATAAATGGGGAGAATTCGAGGTTCGCCTTTTTTTGGCTGCCAGCCGCTTTGAACGCATTTGGTTTGAATGTCTAATTTCATCTATGATATCCTTTGAAATTGATGCTTCAAAAATATAAAAGTTTTTATTAAAAATGTTGTAAACGAGAAAGCTTAAAACGATTCTTCATTGAAAAAATATTTGGTGCTGCGGCCTTTTTCTTTGGATTTTTTGAGAATGTTTTTTTGCTGTAAATTTTTAAAATCGCGAAGAGCGGAATCGTGAGAAATCGCAGAAATTTTTGCCCATTCTGACGAAGAAATTTTTGCATGTGGATTTTCTTGTAGATATTTTATAAGAAGTTGTTCGCGTTCCGAAAGCGCAATTCCGCTGAGAGAAAATTCGGACTTTTTTGCGGAAAATTTTTGCGCCCAATTCGCTTGAGCATTTTCTAAAGCGAGATGCAATTTGGAAAGGAAATAAAAAATCCAATCGGTGATGTCGCCGTTCGAAGTTTGCGCTTGAAAAAGAGATTGAAAATAAGAATTTTTGTCTTCAAAAAACAGAGAATGAAATGAATAACTGTGCTTTTCGGAATGTTCACTTTGCGAAAGCAGCAAATCCGAAAGAAGGCGAGCCATGCAGCCGTTGCCTTTTGAAAAAGGACGAATTGTTACAAACCAAAAATGAACAATTGCCGCTTTTAAAACGGGATCCATTTCGGATAAATTGAAAAAACGAATCAATTTTTCCATTTCTTTTGGAATTCGATCCGCTGAAACGCCTCGAAATCCACAAAGATAATCCAAATTTTGCGATTTAGAAGAATTTTTGTAACGTCCGCCATTAAAAATTAGCGAAGAATGAAATGAAAAAAGGCGTTTTTCGGTTAGTTCGTTTGAAAAATTGCGTTCTGCGGAGAAAAAAAGTTTTGGAATTTCTGAATATTCATCAATTTTACATAAATTTGATAAATTTTCTTCTTGAATTCCTTGAAAATTTTCATTGGAAAGCGCAAATGCGCACTTTCCTTGTAATTTTCCTTGTAAAAATCGAATTTTACAGAGTAAATCGGCGATTTTTAAATAAGAAATGCGAAAATTTGTCCAATCGGGATATTGATGAATGAAAAGCATAATTACCGTGAAAAGAGAAAGTGAAAATTTATTTTTATACGCATATTCTGCGTTGAATATAAAAATTTTTCTTGGAAAAATACTTCATCCATACGAAATTTTTGATTAAAAATTGATTTTAAAAATTCTCCAAATTCATTTTAGAATGAAAATTTTTAAAATTTAAGCGATTTTTACATAATTTACGCAAAAAATGCGTTAATAATACGACTTTTTTGTCTATCATCAATTTTTCTATGGAAAATTCTTTTCACTGAATTTATCTTTGGTGCATTCATTTCAACCCCATTTTGGGAAAAGGATTCATTATGTACTACCCGTCGATTAAAGTCCTCGATTGCACCATTCGCGATGGCGGACTCGTCAACAAGCATGACTTCAGTTTGGAATTTGTGCGTCGTCTTTATCAACTTTTGACGGCGGCGGGCGTGGATTATATGGAAATGGGCTATAAGAATTCTCCGGAATTGTTTGATCCGAAGGAATATGGCCCGTGGAAATTCTGCGAAGATGAAATGCTTTGGAAAGTGCGCGATGGCATTGATAGCGAAATGAAGATGGCGGTGATGGCCGATGTTGGCCGCGTCAATATGAACGCAATTAAGCCGGCTTCGGAATCTCCGTATCAGATGGTTCGCGTGGCAAGTTATGTGAAGAATATCGACAAAGGCATTAGCCTCGTCAATACATTCCACGATTTAGGATTTGAAACGACGCTGAATATTATGGCGGTGAGCCGCGATCGCGGTCCGGAATTGGATGAAGCGTTGGATCAAGTGGAACACGAATGCAAAAACGATGTGCTCTACTTGGTGGATTCTTTTGGTCATTTCTATCAAGAAGATATTGATCAGAGCATGGTGCGTTATCGCGAGCATGTGAAGTCGAAAAAATTCGGTTTCCACGGTCATAATAATCAGCAGCTTGCTTTCTCCAATACGATTCAAGCAATTATCAATCATGTGGATTATTTGGATTGCACGGTGACTGGAATGGGCCGCGGTGCTGGAAACTGCACGACAGAACTTTTGCTCAGTTTCCTGAAAAATCCGAAATATGATTTGCGTCCGGTTTTGGATGCGATTACAGAACTCTTTACTCCGCTTCGTCGCAAGTACGAATGGGGTTACATTATTCCGCAGATGATTACGGGTTCTTTGAATTTGCATCCGTCGTCGGCAATTGAATTCCGCAAAGGACCGGATAAAGAATTGTATCGCAAATTCTTTGAACAGATGATGAACGAATTGAATGTTTAAGGAAAACATTTGAATGGATTCACGAGAGCGCTCTGACGAGGAGCGCTTTTTTATTTCTACTTTTGCCCGCGATGAATGTCAATGGAAAATCTTATTTCCCAGCGATAGATGGGTTACGGCTTTTAGCTTCTCTCAATATCGTGATGTTACACCTTTCGTCGTCATCGGCGCTCGGTTATATGTCGCATTGGAATTGGATTTTTCCGGTGGTTACGGCGCCGGCATTTGCAGCGGGATTGTTTTTTATTTTAGCGGGATTTTTATTCGGCTCCAAATTTAATGATCCCGATCGGCGAATGCCTGTAATTCCTTTTATGTTTGCGCGGATTGCAAAACTTTATCGTTGCCATTTTGCGATGACGGTTTTAATGTTTGCAGCGCTTTATGTAAAACTCGGCGGCTTTGAAAATATGTTTCATCCGCTGCGTTCTTTTCTCATGCATGCGACGCTAACGTGGACATTTTTACCGCAGTTGGGAATGAAATTAAATGAACCGAGTTGGTCGCTCACCGCATTTTTTGTGTGCTATGCGATTACTCCTTTTTGCGCACGATTCTTTGCAAAAATTGAAAGTCGAAAAATTCTTTGGATTTTCTGCGGGCTTGTTTTTATTCCGGGAATTGCGTGGGGAATTTTCTTTGAATACGCAGGATGTTTAGGAACGCTTCCATTATTAGGCGATTTTTCGGATTACAATTTACGTTATCAATATTTTCACATGTTTCCGTTTGTTCGCATTTTTGAATATCTGTTTGGGATGATTCTTTTTCGACTTTATAAATCGGGCGCGTTTGATTTTTTACAAAAAAATTATGTCGCAGGAATTTTGCAAATCGCATTGCTCGGACTTTTATATGCGAGTTTGTTTACGATGAAATCCGAAAATGTCGCGTGGAATTTTATTTGTCATCATTCGGTTGCCGTTTTGATTTACGGCGGTTTAATTGTAAGCATTACCACATCGAAAGGATGGCTTTCTAAAATTTTCTGCATTCCGATGATTCGGTCGGTGGGACGCGCTTCGTTTTATCCGTATTTGATTCATTTGCCGCTCATTACAATTGCGTGGAGTTTTTGCAATTTAAATCGTCCGCTTGCAACGGTAATTTTCCTTCTCTTTATTTATACGATTAGCACGCTCTATCAAAATTATAAAACGGCTAAGAAAAAGCGTTTAGCGGCAAAATAAAAAAGACATAAATTGTCAAAATAGAAAGCTAAATTCACGACGAAAATGTTGAAAAATAAATAGCTTTTTCGTCTGTGTTTTTCGTCACTTGAAAGTCTGCGGGAGAGGAGCTATTTTACACTTGGACTGAGGATTTTATGATAAACCGCTTTCATTTACTCTTTGCATGTTCCGCGATGGCGATTGTCTTTGCGTGTAGCGAAGGATTATCGTCGGCAGATGAAAATGAAGTGGGAAAAATTTCGAAAAAAGAAAATGCGGTTTATTTCCGAGCGATGGACGCTTATGAAATTGACACCGAAAAATCAACGATTACGCTGAATGTTCCGGTTTGCCGTGCCGAAAAAGATTCGCTAATTTGGGCACCGTCGGGCGAACGGATTGTGGGAATTTACAAGTATCATTCGAAAGAAAAAACGATTCGTTTCGATTTAGCGGGCGAAAGTTTTGATTTGCATTATGACGGAAAAATTTTTCCGATTGGAAATTGGTTAAGTCAAACGGATTCAACGAGTTATGCTTCGGGATTTTCATTGGATAACGAAGGAATTTTTACATCGATGAATGTATTTTCCGATTCTTGTGCGATGAAAAATTTGCGGGCGGTTGAATTTTTGGGCAAAGAAATTTTTGGCGATTCAATTACAGAATTCGGTTGTCGTTCTGCGAAAACTTTCCGCGGAATGAAAATTGTCGTAGAAAATTATCGTCCGTTAGAAATTGCAATGAAAATTTCGCATGGAGATATTTCGTGCGCAGTAAAAGTTTCGCCGCGCTTTGCGATAAATCGGGAAGATTGCGAAGCTGCATTTGCCGAATATCGAGAAAACGGTTCGGTGGGAAAATTTCAATTTGAAGATTTTGCATTTGAAACTACTACCGAAGAAAATTGCATGGAAAATTTGCTGAAATCGCTTTAATTGAGGCTCTTTTTACGCATCCAAAGACTCGCCCGCAGGGCGGGTCTTTTTTGATTTTCTAAATTAGTGGAGTAAATTTTAAAAAGGATTTTCAATGAGCATTCTCGATTCGCTTCTGCACAAGGTTTTTGGTACTCCGCATGAACGTAAAGTGAAATCTTTGCGCCCAGTCATTGCAGAGATTCACGAAGCCCGCAAAAAACTCGAAAGTTTAAACGATGCGGAGTTAGCAGCAAAGTCTGCGGAATTCCGCGAAATGCTGAAGAACGGGAAAACATTAGAAGATATTAAAGTCGAAGCGTTTGCGGTTTGTCAAGAAGCTTGCGACCGTCGCTTGGGAATGTTCAATATCTTTAAGCCAGAATTTGGATTTGATTTTTCGAAGCTCGGCGATGACGCAGAAATTTTGTCTGCGGTAGATGCTGCGAAAGTGGCGATTGCAGAAGGCAAGCCCGAATGGGAAATTTACATGCCCGCAAAGTTCTATGCGAAAATTCGCGAACTTTATCCGGACTCGGTAAAGCCTTTCCGAATGCTTCCGTTTGATGTGCAGTTAATCGGTGGCCTTGTGCTTCACGAAGGTGCAATCGCAGAAATGGCAACGGGTGAAGGTAAAACGTTGGCTGCGGTTTGCCCGGTTTATTTGAATGGACTTTCGGGCAAAGGCGTTCATGTAGTGACGGTAAACGATTACCTCGCTGGACGTGACGCAAAGCAGATGGGTTTTGTTTACAAGTTCCTCGGTTTAACCGTTGGCTTAATCGTTCACGATTTGAATGCGGAACAGCGCCGTGAAAGTTACAATTCGGATGTGACATACGGCACGAACAATGAATTCGGATTTGACTATCTCCGCGATAATATGGCGGTAGATCCGAAAGAAGTGGTGCAGCGTGAACCGAATTTCTGCATTGTCGATGAAGTGGACTCGATTTTAATCGATGAAGCGCGTACACCGCTTATCATTAGCGGTCCCGCAGAAGATGCAACGGATAAATACACGAAGGCGCGTCAGTTGGTTGCGCAACTTGTCCGCGGAAAAGATTACACCGTTGATGAAAAAGATAAAATTGTGCAGCTCACCGAACGCGGAACAAATCACGTGGAACAAATTATGGGTTTCACGAATTTGTATGGCGAACACGCGGAATGGGTGCACTTTATCAGCCAAGCGTTGAAGGCGGAAAATTTATTTATCCGCGACCGCGATTACATTATCCGCGATGGCGAAGTGGTTATCGTCGATGAAAACACGGGTCGTTTGATGGAAGGTCGCCGTTATTCGGATGGCATTCACCAGTCGATTGAAGCGAAGGAAGGTGTGCAGATTCGCCGCGAAAATCAGACCCTTGCGACGATTACATTCCAGAATTATTTCCGCATGTATAAGAAGCTTTCCGGTATGACAGGTACCGCAGAAACGGAAGCGACGGAATTCATAAAAATTTATAACATGAACACGTGGGTAATTCCCACAAACAAACCCTGCATTCGCAAAGATATGCAGGACATGGTTTACAAAACCGAAGACGCAAAATGGAAAGCCATCGTCGCAGAAATTAAAAAGCGTCACGAAAAAGGTCAGCCGATTCTTGTGGGTACCGCTTCGGTGGAACGTTCCGAAAAAATGCATCAGTTGCTTTTGAAAGAAGGCATTCCGCATGATGTGTTGAACGCAAAGAATCATAGTCGCGAAGCAGAAATTATTCAGTTCGCAGGATACAAGGGCAAAGTTACCGTAGCGACGAATATGGCCGGCCGCGGAACGGACATTGTGCTTGGTCCGGGAGTAAAAGAACTCGGCGGTTTGCATGTGCTCGGAACAGAACGTCACGAAAGCCGTCGCATTGATAACCAGTTGCGCGGACGTGCTGGGCGTCAAGGTGATCCGGGTTCATCGCAATACTTCCTTTCTCTCGATGACGATTTAATGCGCATCTTCGGCGGAAGCAATGTGAAGCAGTTAATGAATCGCTTTGGCGTTGGCGATGACGAAGTGATTACGCATCCGATTGTTTCGCGCTCCATTCGCGGAGCCCAGAAACGCGTGGAAAGTCAAAGCTTTGATACGCGTAAATATTTGCTGGACTACGATAATGTGATGAACGAACAACGTAAAGTGATTTACGGAATTCGCCGTCGCATTTTGAATGGTGAAGATGTGCGCAAAGATATTTGGGACAATGTTCAAGATGCTTGCGACATTAAAGTTTCTCAATTCATTTTCAAAGATCGTTTTGCCGATGAATGGAATTGGGACGGTCTTACGACTGCTGTAAAATTGAGCTTTGCGATTGAATACAATCCGAGCGCAGATGAACGTAGCACAAAATCCGCGGAACAAGTTTTGGACGAAGTCATCGCACTTTGCAAAACAAAGTATGACAAACTCGTCGAAATTATTCCGGATGCAGATTTCCGCAACATTGAACGTCGCATTTTCCTTTACACAATTGACCAACATTGGAAGGAAAATTTGTATGCGATGGATCAGTTGAAAGATGCGATTCGTTATCAAGGTTATGCGCAGAAAGATCCTTTGGTGATGTATAAAAATCAAGCTTTCGTCACCTTCCAAAAATGCCTTGAAAGCATTGCATCGGTTACAGCGCAGCGCATTTTGAATATTCGCATTCAACTGCCGAATGGCATTTCCGTTTCGCCGGAACAGTTGCAAAAAGCTCCGCGCCCGCAGCCAATTCCTGCAAATGCTGAAAAGCCCGCAGACGCTGCAGAAACAACTGCAAAAGAAACTGCTGCAGAACAAACCGAAAATGCAGAAGCGCCTAAAGCAGTAGATCCTGTTCCGCAAGCGCCGACATCGAGTGCGATTCCGAGTTCAGCGTTACCGGGAACTCGCCCGCAGGGAATGCGTCGGACTCTTCCGGGCGCTCGCACTGTGAAAAACGATCATCCAAAACTTGGACGCAATGATCTTTGTTGGTGCGGCTCGGGCCTCAAGTATAAAAAGTGCCACGGCAAAGACGAAGTGTAATTTTCAAAAGCGAAAGTGTTGAAAAACATTTTCGCTTTTTTTCGCAATGGATTTTAAAATGAATTTTCAGACGGCAAAAAATTTTTTCTGTTTAGAAGGCATTGATGGCTGCGGAAAAAGTACGCAGTTAAAAAAAATTGCTCTTGATTTAGAAAACGCAGGTTACGAAGTTCTTTGCATTCGGGAACCAGGTGGCGTTGAAATCTCAGAAAAAATTCGGCAGCTTTTGTTGGATGTAAAATACAAAGGAATCATGTGCGATAAAACTGAATTGCTTTTGTATAACGCTGCGCGTTCTCAGTTAATCGCTGAAAAAATAGCGCCAGCACTTGCCAAAGGAAAAGTAGTTCTTGCAGATCGCTTTGCGTGGAGCACTCTTGCATATCAAGGTTATGGTCGCGGAATTGACCCGCAGACAATTCTTGAACTTTCGCAAATTGCGTGTGGCGAATACACTCCCGAACTCACTATCGTATTAGATTTATCGGTTGAAGAAAGTCGTCGTCGGCAAGCGGGCGAAGGCCGCACTCCCGATAGACTTGAAAGCGAAGCCGCAGATTTTTTTGAAAGAGTTCGAAACGGTTATCAGCAAATGGCAAAAAATTTCCCAGCCTGCGTTTCTCTTATTTATGCAGAAGATTCTGTTGAAAATGTTTACACACAAATTAAGCAACGTATTTTTGAAAAATTAAAAAGGTAAAATTCTGCTGTTAGAAAAATTCAGATAATTTACTCAATCCCATTTTCGGGCTTTAAGTTAATATCGACTCTCACCGTAAAAGAATCTCTTCCGACGACGGTATTCATCCCAAAGGAATCAAATAAATAAATATGAGACTTGGATAAACTATCTAAGCCTACGATAGTGGGTGTTGTTGCAGTGTCTGCATTTACTCTAAATTCAGAATCGTTTAGAGTTGCTATAAAATAAGCCTGTTTCGAAGGAAATGTGATTTGAATGGAATCGCCAATTTGTTTGTAAAATGTTTTATAAGGAGTTAAATCAATATCAAATTTTTTTACGACAGAATTTGCATCTTTTAATTCAAAATGGACAAAATTATTCGAGTCTAGAGGTAGAGTTATTTTACTATCGTAATTGACGGTTTGATGATTGCTTTTGTATATATACCTTGGAAGAGAATAGCATTTTGTTGAAGCCTGTTTACTTGTTATAACTTCATATCCTTGTGAGGTTAATGTAGATTTTGTGTTATCATTTTTTTGAATTTGTAACCCTTCTTTAAATTGAACTATAGCGGCATTTTTGTAGAGTTCATTCTCTAGGTATAATCTTATAAAGTAAATCATACTTGCATAATGAATTTTTCTCGTTAGCTTTACATCTCTAGAATCACAATCGTCATGAGATTTGCATGCTGCATAACAATCACGAGAGCTACATTCTGGGCAACTATCATCTAATCCCATATCAATACCACAAGACAATAAAAATAGACAAGTTAAAATAAAAATTAGCTTATTCATAATTCATCTCAAAAGTAAAAGTGGTAATGCGGGTAAATAATTTACTGCTGTATTTTCTTGAAATACGCTTCCATCTTGTGATGTGTATTGATAAAAATTTTTAGCTGTTGTTGCAGAATGGATTTCTTTGGTGTTGCCATTTTTGGTAATGGTTAATGAACCATCGAGAACTCCTAAAATATCATAAGCATCATTGTTTCTTGAAATCATTGTGATGCCAGTTGAAGAAAAATCTCCAGAACAGTCATTATAAGGTAAAATATCGCAAATTTTAAAGGGGGTATTTCTTGGCGGAATAATTAAGTATTTGTCTTTATTTGGTGTAGCGAAACATTGAAAATTTTGTAGACAAATATCTGTTTTAGAAAATAACTCTTGAGTTAATGGGTATTCCATTATATACATAACTGAAGTTTTATTTTGAACTGACGTCCATAAATTAGTTAAATATTTTTTTTCATTATTAATTAAATCATAATCATTTCTTTGAATGTGTTGCTTTATTGAGATGATTTGATAGTTTGTGATAGTAGTATCAAGTAGATCTATTGGTTCTTTATTTGAGGTATATAGTTTTAAGTGAGTCGAATCTAAATGAGCATTTATGTTTGCAAGCCAAACCATTCCCTTTTCTGTTGGTCTATCAATTACCCAAAAACTTTCTCCAAAATAGAGAATGGTTCTGTAATTTGTGATAAATTCATTTTTTATAAAATCTTGAATAATATTTGTGCGAGCTGTGTAGCCTATAATATTTTTTTGCGGATTGTTTATATGTTTGTCTAAAACTTTTGCTTCATAGCCGCCATCTACAGTAAAATCATAGTTTTTGTCTTTTATTTTAAGGACTATATTAAAAATAGCCATATTTGCTGACCAAAAAAATCCGGGAGTTGAACCCATCATTTTTTCAGTTCGTTTTCGTAATTCATCAATTGAAATTGTATAATTATCGGGTTGCCCTCCACCGATTAAACAATCTTTTTTAGAGGTTGATGATTCACAATTTTTTCCATAAGTAAGCACATTGTGATTGTTGTATCGATGAAAATTTTCATCTGAACGATTATAAAATTCAGAATAACCTCGGTCTTGAATAATAAATCCTTTTTTTGAACTGGATAAAGTAATGGATAAATTATCTTGTTGGTCATGAGATTGCCCATTTTCTAATAAATCGCCATTTTCTGCGATCATTGATAAAGCAACAGTATCGTTACCTGCGATTGCAGTAATTAGTCCAATTCCATCTTTAAAATCTCCCCATAATAGATTGCTCTCTGTAGGTATTGTAAGTGAGTCTAAATTGTAATTCGGAAATCCTAAAAACATGATTGGAGATAATTTGTATGGATCAACAGGATGTTTATTTGCCCATTTATAATAGATTGGATTTTCTTTTAATTTTCCCCAAATGCGATAATCTGGATTATAAGTGCAGCCATCATCAATTTCAACAGGAATATATCCTGCATTTTTTACGGGTCTTGAAAAATGGTACATATAATCGGGAGATGCTAAAAATTTTTCATTGATAAAAATAGACTGCCCTTGAGTTGCATAAGCTTCTTTTAGAGCTGCTAATAAGTAAGGAAAATCTTCCCAAATGTATTCAGAATAACCAGCTCCTTCTGAATAAGCACCATTTGAACTATAATGAATATTTAAGGCATCGTTAATCGCCTTTAAATTATTATCTGTTCCAAAGTGAATGTATTCATATAACGCTAAACTTCCATAGGATTTGATGGCAATATTGTTAAATGCTAAAAATGGTGCTGCAAGTTCAAGCCAAGCTAAAACACCATCGTAAACTTTTTTATAAGCCATTAACGAAAAGGCTCTAAAATTATTTTTATCAAGCCAAGCGAGTAAAGAAATGCGAACCATCGCTTCTGAAATAGCAATTAGTTTTTCTTGATGGTTATTGAAAATGTTATAACCTTTTTTAGAAATAAAATCCTTAGCAAAAAATCCACAATCAATAGTGGATGAAAGTTGATTAGACCATTTGTAATCGTAGGCTTCATAAAATTTGGTACAATTTGCAGTATAAGATTTGTCTATAGAATTTCCAAAATCTTTCCATTTTTTTATGTAATTTCCTGTTAAATTGAATGTTTCGTAGCAAGCGTTAATTCCATCTACAATCCAAGCAGCATCTTCTATCATTGAACTACTTGTTAAAAAATAATCCTCATAATTTAATGTATCAATTTGATTGTTTTTATGATTGCTAACAATAATTTTCCCAAGACCTGAGGTTGAATCTAATTCAAAATCGAATCGATTTTTTTTGTCAGAATTCAATTTTGATAAAATTTCATCTGTTAATAAAAGGTTTAAGTTATCCCTTGTTGTTGCCCATTTTTTAGCTTCATTATCGTCATCATTTAAAGGTTTCAATTGAATAGTATCGCTAGCGTGTAAATAATTTTCAAAAAATTTCCAATTATAACTTGATGTATCAATTTGAATATTATTTTGCGATAAATTCCAACTAGTTATAGATTTGTCATTTGAAGAAAAAGTTTTTGAAAGTTGATCTTTTATGCCAACAAAATCAAAACAAAGTATTTTTTTGTATAATTTATAAATCCATTGTGCTGGTTGGTAAATTCCGTTGACAACAGAACAACATATCGTTGCAACAGTTGATGAATAACCATCAACAATATCTCTTACATTTTTAGAAAATTTTGCCGTTACTCCTAATGCAGGTACATCAACATAAACAGCAGCTTTTACAACATTTTTTACAAGTCTAAACAAGCTAAATGAATTTGTTCTAAAATAAACAAAGTCATCTACAATGCTATCTGCTTTTATACTTTCCCAACGATTTTCAGATTTTATAAAGTGTTCCACATAAATGCTATCATTTGTAGAATAGGAAAAATCTAAAGGGAGCGCAACATCCACAGTATCGCCATTTTTTAATTTCTCATCAATATCGTAAATGTCTCCCAGAATACATAACTCTTCATAATTTTCAGGGCCATTCGGATTAAATTCTAATTTGTTGTAAGTCGGAATTTTTCCGTCTACAAATTTTTTGAAACAAAAGGAGTTTCGTCAAATTCATAAATCGCTTCAACAAAATCTTTATCAAGTAATTTTTCGGTTTTCTTAATTTCAATCCATTCAGGAGTTTCTTTTTTTGCCCACCATTTTAATTTTATTTTTCGATGGTCATTCATGACAATTTCAAAAGTCGGCGCAATGTTAATTTGATGAGATAATTTGACGATTGTATTCCAACCGCTTAAAGGAACTCTTTTGTTTCCGGCATAAAAATAACCATTCAGTTGTTTTTTATCCGTGGGCTCAATTTGTACATAAATCGTGGTGTATTCAAATTTTGGAAGTTCTGTTATTTTGAAGTTTGAAGAAATTCCTTTAAATTCAGTTGTTGAATTTAGTTCTCCTAAATCAATATCATTTTTAATTTGTTCAAAATAAATGGAATCAAATTTTTCAATCAATTGTTTTTTTATCTAATCTGTTTTTGAATTTGTTTCTTGACAAGTTGACGTTGCAATTTCAGAATCAACCCACCATTGAATGGGTAAATTTTGTGATGGACCCTCGTATTGAATCAAAAGGGAATCGGATTTTTTTAAAATTGATTTCGTGATAATAAGAACGCAGATTATATCTACAGTCATTAACAGTTAAATTTCCTGAAAGTGGAACTGATGGAATCGAATTGATTCCTAAAATAATTCGCGAATAAAACCAACCAGTAGGAAAATTTTTTAATGCGATTTCGTCGCCGTTTTGAAGAGAGATGACTGTTTTTTCATTATAGGAAATGGAATGTATTTTCGCAAAAGAAATTTGTGTTATGCAAAGTAAAACAATAGCGAAAATAATTCGAGTCATAAAATTTTAGGGAACGATAGAAAGTGATTTTATCGGACAAGATACAAAAGTTGGTTTCCCATTTGCATCATTTAAAATAGCGCAATTCGTATCATTAAGAGTGTTTGTTGCCGAAGAATAATTCACAAAAATAATGCTAAAAAAACTTTTAGTTGCGTATCCAGTTTGCGCCAAAGCTTGCGTTTGATTGTAGCTTAAATTAGAAGATGGAAGAATGTGAAATCGCAAAGAATATTTTTTATTGTTAATTGTGACCGTGTCGCTAGAAGCAATAAAAAAGGTGCCACCTTCTTGAATGGATAATGAAAATTTTGATAAAGATGTTATACAAGTTGATTTTGGAATGCCAGGATTTCCCGAATAATTATTGTCGTTACAAATAATTTGAGCATTGATGGGAAGTAGATTAAGTAGTAAAATAAATCCAATCTTCTTAAAAATTTCATACAAAACTCCATTTTCTTTTTTGAAATATAATATCTTTTTATTGTGATGCTCAAAGTAAAAAAAATATTGTTCATTTTGTTGAGTGCAATTCTTTTTGTACTTGTGGGATGTATTTCCAGTAGCGATGATGACTATAAGTATAAAGATGCAAACACTTGTTATTATAGGAGAGTCATTCATTATAAAGCGATGATAATAAATCTTTATTTAGAAAAAGTATATAAAACAAAGAATTTAATCGATAAAGATGCAATAGTGAATGTACAATTATCATTAGGAGAAGGCTTAGAAAAACAGGATATTGATAAAAATGTGTGCTCTAATACAAATTACAAGTATATAGTAGCTCTAGAGAATAATTCTAAACAAAATGGATATGCTGGGCCAAAGTATAAATTAAAGTTAGATACACTAGGTCATGTCAAATTTTCATTGTTTGACGCGAATGATGTTGAAAAGAAATATGATTTTGATGTAGATCAACTTCTAAATTTTAGCCATATAAAGGATACCATATTTATTGGAAATAGGGATAGTTCTATTGTCAATTATGAAAGTTGTGATTTTTCGGATAGCATTTATAATGAAAAATATCGAATTTATAATGCACAACAAATTCCTAAATGTTTTGATAAATCGCAAAAACTAGATAAACCATTAACATTTTATAATGATTCCACATTGGGCAAAACTATTTCGATGAATTATAGTTTTGAGTATGATAATGGTCTCGGCTTGGATCTAATCAAGGTAAATTCATCAGTCGTCATCAAAGGCGATGATGAATGGCATAAAATGGTGAATTACGAATTTGAAAATTGGTATTTTCCAAATTCTTCTAGGCAATAAATCATTTTGCAGATTTTTTAAATTTTGCAAAATGATTTTTTGAAAAATTTTGATTTAGATATTATATCTTACATATAAATTAACTGCATGCATGGTGCGTGACATTGGGGGAACGCGCTCGTATGCAGCGATTTTTACATAAGAGTTTAAGCGGAGACCTAAACCAAAATCAGCGGGCAAGTAGGCTTCGATGCCGGCATTGTTAAAGATGACGAAGTCGTAGCCGTTCGTGCCGTAGTGCGGTTCGGTATTGGGGATGGTGCGGAAAAGATAGGCCGCGATGTAGTTGTAAAATTTTCCCCAATTTTTAAGTTCTAATTCAATGGTCGATTTGTAGCTTAAGCCCAAGCTGTATTGGTATTTGCGGGTAACTTGATAATTGGTATCCGCTGCGGCTAACACATCGTCATAGTTAAAGTCCGAAGAGCCGAGAATGATATAAGATGGCATGTGAATCATTCGGAATCGAAGACTTTCGGAAAGGTCAATATTTACGTCGGCGCCGAGACCGATTGCGAGAGCAGACATTTCAACTAAGTCTCCGTAGAATGTATCGAAGTGCAAGTATGTAGCAAAGTCCATCCAATTTTCGCCGGCGTGGAAGTGCAAATTTTTAAGCTTGCCCACGGAATTCATCCGCATCATCATACCGTCTTCGCTTTGATCTTGACTAAAGTCAAAGGTGAAATATTCAAACGGTTCTTTGATTTTTCGATTGGGACTTCCGTAAACGAGATTTAATCCATAAGTCATCGATCCTGCATCCCAATCATCGCTGTCTTGTAATTTTCCGTCTTCACCATCGTAGCGATATTCACTTCCGAAGCGTTTGCCGAGACCGGCAAAGATGGACCATTTCATCGGTGCGTAGCCCGGATTTGTGGGACTTGGACCGTGCCATTTTTCTTGGACGTAAGCCATCGGACTTGCGATGAATGCAAAAATATTGTCAAGGATTCCGGCGTTAGGTTTTGCTAAGGCTCGCGTAGAAATACGATAAAGCATTTCGCCGTAAATTGTTCCGCCGACGCTTGTCGCAATGAGATCGTTTGGGGCGGGATATTCTGTTTCGCAGAACATTTCCCAGAAATATGATCCGGTTAAAGCGAAGAAATAGCTTTCGTAAAAGTCATAACCCGAAGCACGAGCCGTCGCATAATACATGTTGCCTTGATACGGGTGACCGAAGAAGTTAATCGCAAAATGGTTATCGTCCCAACGCCAACCTTCGCGGTAATTGCGCTTCCAATAAGAAGGGCCGACTTTCGCATAATCTTTTTGCAAAACGTAGCGGTCCCAAACCCAAACGAGACCGTCTTGTGCGAGAACGCCGATAAAGGGAACGATGACAGGAAGGCGTTTGCCGGTGGGAGTTCGCGGTGTATATTCGGGAATCGAATCCGAATTGCCTGCGGGCTGTTTTGACTCAACCGAAGAGGTATCGGTTGCTGCTGTCTGCGGGGTTTCGTCCGCAAAAGCAAGCGCGGAAAGGAAAGCCAGAGAAAGAAAAAACAGTTTTATTTTCATGCTAGCACAAAAATGGCTTTTTTTATAAGTTTTTTGTAGGGAGGAAAAGATAAAATGGGTCGTTTTCCGATGAAATGATCAAATGGTTGGGGTTTTGACGATGATTTTCTATATTTACGGCAATGCAATTATGCTTAGAACCAGATCAGCTGAATTTAATTCAGCGAATTTTAAATGCCCATTTCGCAGGGCTTGAAGTGGACGCTTATGGTCCGCGGGTAACTGGTGTTGATTTAACGCCAGAGTCTGCGTTGAATATCGTAGTCGTTACTTCGCAGCCTGTTTCCTTCGAAGAAATGGTGAGCGTTGAAAATGCATTCGCCGAAAGCGGACTTCCTTTTCGCGTCGATATTATCGATTGGTCAAAGCTCACAGAAGGCATGCAAAAAGACATTAAAAAAGAACACATCGTAATCCAAGAAGCCGTTGCGGATGCTTCTTGATTTTTGGAAATTTATGCTCAAAAAAATTTTTTCATCCACAATTCCGGCGCTGCTTTTGGCGTCCGCAGTTGTTTCTGCTGCTCCGACAGAATCGGCGGATTGCTCGTCTCTTGAATCTTTAAAACCTCTCGCAGAAAAGAAGTTGAAAACCGAAGAAGGTTATCAGGCAGCGTTACAGCTCGCAGCTTGCTACGCAGCATCGGGCGATACCGCAAATTTGGATCGTTTGTCTTCTCGGTTCCTCGAATTTTATGCGGGAAATCCGAAACGTTCGCGGATGGAAGTCATCGCCGCAGAACGGATGCTTGCGAATGATTCGTCGGTGACAAAAGCCATCGATATGCTTTTGAATGTGCTTTCGTATAGCCAGAATAATACGATTAAAGAAGATGCGAGCAATTTAGCGGTGCGAATTATTGCAAAAGATGCGCGCTTAACGATTGGACAACTCACGACGATTGCAGATAAAGCGCTCGTGAATCGCAAAGTTTCGAATGCGACTTGGTTGCGCTTAGGCAGCGAACTTGCGAAAAAGCAAAATTACAAAGCGGCGCGTTACTGGTATAAAAAAGTGGTAACGGCAAATGAAAGCGCAGAATGGGTAGAAAAAGCAAATCGATCAATCGATGATTTAGAAGGGAAAGCTTCGATTCCGACCGTTTTGATTTTGGCGCCGACTTCGGGCGATTTTGCGGAATTTGGTAAAGAAGCGGTGAACGGCGTTCGCTTGGCATTTGAAAAATCGGATTTGAAAAATAAAGTGAATTTACGCGTTGCCGATACGCGTGCCGATGCCGTGGAAGCGCTTCGCAAAACGCGTCAAGCGGTTGCGCAAGATAGCGTCGTCGCAATAATTGGACCTTTGATGAGTGCGCCGGCAGCAACGGTTGCAGCTTGGCTCAGTTCGATGCATACAAATATTCCGATGATTACGCCGACGGCAACGGATGCGGGCATTTCTCGGATGGGCTCGAATATTTTCCAAGTGAATGTGAGCATGGATAATTTGGCGACAGGCATTGCGAATTATGCGATTAACTGCTTAGGCATTCGCGAATTTGCAGTCCTTTCTCCGGTGGGAGATTTTGGTTCAGCGATGACGCAGAGCTTTACCCGCGCTGTCGAAAGTCGCGGCGGAGTGATTGTTGCGACGCAGGAATTTGAAGAAGGTCGTCCTGATTATACGACGGAATTTCGAAAATTGCGTGCGGTGCGTTTCCCGCAAATTTTGCGCAAGCGGAACATTGCTCGCGGAGCCAAAGATTTAGATGCGATTTCGGCAAAAGATAAAAAGTCTTATTTGCAAGATTCTGTGTTTGCGATTCCCGGCATTTTCATTCCGAGCTCAAGCCCGTCGGATGCAGGACTGATTGCGCGTCAGGTGGCGTATCACAAATTGAACGGCACACTTCTCGGCACTTCGGGCTGGTATGGGCAAGACTTAATCGACGAAGGCAAAAAACTTGTCGAAGGTTCTTACTTTAGCGTCGCTTCGGCGGGAGTTGATTCCAACAAAGTTTACACCGATTTTGCGAATGCGTACAAATCGAAATTTGGCGAAGCGCCGAAAGCAGATAAAGTCAGCGGGCTCAGTTACAGCGCAGCAAACATTGTCTTCTCGCTTCTCGCATCGGGCGAAAAAGAATTGGTGAAGAAAATTTATTCGCAAAAGAATTTCGTCGGCGTTTACGGCGACATTCGCTTTGAACGTGGCGCTAATGCAAATGTTCAAATCATGAGCGTGGATTCGTCGGCTTTTGTGAACAAAACCAAGTGTGCAGAAAAATAATTATTGCAGAGCGCAATAATTGATTGTAAAATCATCCGAGCGGAGTCAGTAAAAATGAAACGCAACAGTTTTGGCTTATTGATTTCGCTCATTCTTTTTTTTGTTGGAATTTCTTCGGCCGAAAACACTTCAATTTTTTCTTTACCCGGAGAATTAAATTCTTTGGCGAAGCAAGCGATGGCGCAAGCGCTTCAAACAAATTATGCGGCTTCGTATGCGACGATTCAAAAAATTGAAAAGAAAAATGCGGGCGCAGCTTGTGTTCTAAGAAACATTGTGCGCTTGAGTGAATTTGACGATTTAGGCGATACTGTCGCATTGATAAAGGCTCACGAAGAACTTTCGCAGTGCAAAGCGGATAGCGCATGGGATGTGCTTCGAGAATTCGAATTGGGTTATGCGATGAGTGCCTTAGGGCATTCGTTTAAGGGTGCATTAGGGACGCGAAGCGCTGCAAAAAAATTTGAAGATTCCAAAGACAAAGATGCGCAGGCGATTTATTCGATTTACGCTTATTATGTCGATGACGGTTTTAGTTTTCTGCCGTTCGTCTCGGACGACCGCGAAACTTATCTGAAAATTTTAGAAGAGCGTTCTGCAAAATCCGAATTTTTCTGGGCACTCTTTGCGACGCCACTCGCGTGGATGTATTACGACCGCGAAGAATATGAAAAAGCGCTTGCGGTGGTGAATCGAGCCCTTGGAAAAGCGCCCGGAAATCCCATATTCATTCAGATGAAAGCGGATATGCTTTACAAATTAAAGCGTTACGCAGAGGCCGCAGAAATTTACGAGAAGAGCTCAAAGGATTATTATAAACGTTCCAAAAAATCGGTGCGGTATTTCTGCGCCGTCGGCAATTTAGCGCGGATTTATTTAGCGGCAGGCGATGACGAAAAAGCAAAAATGAAAGCGGGAAAATTCAACGATCCCGCATACGAAAAAGTGGAAAAATGGATGCCCGCTTCTCTCGTAAAAGATTTGAAAAAGAAAAATCTTCTCTGATTTTAGAAACAAAAATAATTTGCAATTTCAGCGTTTAAAAAAGAAAAACTCTCGCGAGTGTGAGAGTTTTTCTTTGACAAAAGTTGTCAATTACTTGCGCGGATCGCCAGCGTAAACAGCCTTCTTGCCGAGTTCTTCTTCGATTGCGAGAAGACGGTTGTACTTGGCAATACGGTCGGTACGAGAGAGCGAACCAGTCTTGATCTGGCCAGCAGCAGTACCCACAGCGAGGTCAGCGATGAAGGTGTCTTCGGTTTCGCCAGAACGGTGAGAAACGATCGGAGCGTAGCCCTTTTCCTGAGCAGTCTTGATAGCGGCGAGAGTTTCGGAAATAGAACCGACCTGGTTCACCTTGATAAGGATTGCGTTTGCAATGCCAGCTTCGATACCTTCGTTGAAGATAGTCGGGTTGGTCACAAACAGATCGTCGCCAACGAGGTTGATCTTCTTGCCGAGATCCTGAGTGAGAACCTTCCAACCTGCCCAGTCGTTTTCGTCCAAGCCGTCTTCGATCGAGAAGATAGAGAACTTGTCCACGAGCTTTTCGTAGTACTTAACGAGCTGTGCGCTCTTGTAGGTCTTGCCGTTAGACTTCTTGAAGGTGTAAGTCTTATTCTTGTCCCACTTGGTCTTTTCGCTCTTTTCTTCTTGATCACAGAATTCAGAGGAAGCGACGTCGAGAGCAATCTTGATGTCCTTGCCGAACTTGTAGCCAGCAGCTTCGGTTGCATCCTTGAGAGCGGTGAGAGCCTTTTCGAGGGTCATCACACCGGTAATCTTCCAACCGAATTTAGACTTCGGATCTTTCTTCAGAGCAACGCCCGGAGCAAAACCACCTTCGTCACCGACGGTCGTTTCGTAGCCACCCTTCTTGAGAACGCTCTTGAGGGAGTGGAAAATTTCAGTGACCATCTGGAGGCCCTTCGAGAAAGAAGAAGCGCCAACCGGAGCGATCATGAATTCTTGGAAGTCAATCGGAGCAGAAGAGTGAGCACCGCCGTTAATCACGTTGCACATCGGGCACGGGAGAGTGAGTTTCTTGGTGCCATGGAGCTTTGCGATGTACTGATAAAGCGGAAGGCCTGCTTCCTTAGCAGCAGCAACGCAGACAGCCATCGAAACAGCGAGAATTGCGTTTGCACCGAGATGATTCTTGTGCATGCGATCGCCGTCGAGTTCGATCATCTTATCGTCAACAGCTTTCTGATCAAATGCATCCATTCCGATGATGCCTTTGCCTTTCTTTGCAATTTTTTCGTTAACATTGTTCACAGCCTTGGTTGTACCCTTGCCGCAGTATGCCTTGCCACCATCGCGGAGTTCGCAAGCTTCGCGGATACCGGTAGAAGCACCGCTCGGAACCTTAGCGACGCCTTCGACGCCAGATTCGAGAACAACGACAGCTTCGACAGTCGGATTGCCACGGGAATCCAGAATCTGACGAGCCTTAACAGACTTGATAATTGCAGCCATATTTTGCCTTTTGGTTAGAGTGAAAAATCTTTGTTATTGAATATAGAAAAAAATGTGAATAAACGGTAGTATAAGTAGAGTGTCTTCGGTTGTAAAATTCGAATTTCTAATTTTGAATTATGGCATTACTTTCCGTCAAAAATTTATTGCTTCGTTTTAGCGATCCCGCTTTACTCGATCATGTTTCCTTTGATATTCAAGAAGGTGAACGCGTTTGTTTGATGGGACGAAACGGCGAAGGCAAAAGTACGCTGCTCAAAATTCTCTCGGGCGAAATGGAAGCGAACTCGGGTGAAATTATTCGCAAAAATGGTTTAAGAACTTCGCGGTTAATTCAAGAAATTCCTGCGCACATTGCAGGAACTGTCCGCGATATTGTTATCGGCGAAACTCCAGAAAGACATACCGCAGGCGAAGATATTTTAGGAAAGACGGGAATTGATCCGGATGCAAAATATGATTCGCTTTCGGGCGGACAAAAACGCCGCGTTCTTTTTGCGAAGGCGATTGCCGAAGAACCGGATTTGCTTTTGCTCGATGAGCCGACGAATCACTTGGATATTCCGAGCATTCAATGGCTCGAAGGAATTCTCGCGCGGGTGCAATGCACGGTTCTTTTCATCAGTCACGACCGTGCTTTTGTGCGGCGCTTGGCGACTCGGATTTTGGAATTAGACCGTGGACGAATTCGTTCTTGGAATTTTCCTTACGATGAATTTGTGCGTCACCGCGACGCGGCACTTGCCGAAGAAGAAAAAGCGAATAAACTTTTTGACAAGCGTTTAGCCGAAGAAGAAGTTTGGATTCGCAAAGGAATTCAAGCCCGCAGAACGCGTAACGAAGGCCGCGTCCGCGCACTGATTCAAATGCGAAGAGAACGCGCTGACAGAAGAAATCGCACGGGAAATGTGAAAATGCAAATTACCGAAGCGGAACGCTCGGGGCGTCTTGTTGTCCGCGCAGAAAATATTTCGTATTCGTATGAAGGGCGTCCGCTAATTCAGAATTTTTCGACGGAAATTTCTCGTGGCGATCGTGTAGGAATTGTGGGCGAAAACGGCTGCGGCAAAACGACGCTTTTAAAAATTCTTCTCGGCGAACTCACGCCGCAAAGCGGAAGCGTGCGCTTGGGCTCGAATTTACAAATCGCCTATTTTGATCAAATGCGGACTCGTTTGCGCGAAGATAAATCGCTCATTGAAAATATCGGCGACGGGCAAGAATATGTCGTGCTCAATGGACAGAAACGCCACGTGCTCAGCTATTTGCAAGATTTTTTGTTTACCGCACAACGCGCCCGCGGACCGATCAGCGCACTTTCGGGCGGTGAACGCAATCGTTTGCTTCTCGCTTGTTTATTTTCGCATCCGTCGAATGTTCTCGTTCTCGATGAACCGACGAATGACTTGGACATGGAAACTTTGGATTTACTCGCGGACTTGCTTGTAGAATATAACGGCACCGTGATTACAGTAAGCCATGACCGCGATTTTTTGGATAACGTCGCCACCGAAATTTTAGGCTTTGAAGGAGTCGGCGATATTCACGAAAACGTGGGCGGTTATTCGGATTATGCCGAAGCAAAAAAATTGCGCATCAAAGAAGCGGAAAGTGTCTCGGCAAATTTGAAAAAAGAAACGTCCGAAAAACGGGTGAAAGAAAAAAAGAAACGCAGCTATAAAGAAGAGCGCGAATATCAAGCGCTCCCTGATTTAATCGATAAATTGGAAAAAGAAATTACCGAATTGCAAACGGCGCTTGGAACGGAAGAGGTTTATACGAATGCGACAAAACTCATCGAAATCCAAGCGCAATTAGCGGAAAAAGAAAAGCAATTAGAAACGGCTTACGAACGCTTTGAAATTTTGGACGCTTATTAACGTCCAAAATTCTGCGCTTTTTTTATCCCCAGACTTCGTCGGCAATCGATTTGACTAAATCAAGCTTTGCCCATTGTTCGTCTTCGGTTAAGCGGTTACCGATTTCGCAAGAAGCGAAACCGCATTGCGGGCTTAAATAAAGATTGTCAAGAGTAACGAATTTTGAAGCTTCGTGAATGCGTTTAATCTCTTCGTTTCTGTCTTCTAATTTCGGCGACTTCGAAGTAATCAAACCCAAAACGACTTTCTTATTTTTCGGCACGAATTTGAGCGCATCAAAAGAACCCGAACGTTCATCGTCGTATTCCAAATAAAAAGCGTTCACATTTTCTTTGGCAAATAAGTAAGGTGCAACCGGGTCATAAGCGCCTTGAGAAGCGAAGCAAGAATTGTAATTGCCACGGCACACATGCGTGTTGATGACTAAATCTTCGGGCAAATTTTCGATTGCGAGATTATTCAAACGCAGATAAAGAGCTGCTTCGTCTTCAATGGAAAATTCCGTTTTGCCGCGAGCTTTCCAATAATCTTTATCGATGATCATTCCCCAAGTGCAGTCGTCAAGTTGAATGGTTCTGCAGCCCGCTTGATAAAGTTCAAGAATCGTTTCGTGATAAGCTTTTGCAATATCTTGAATCAAGACTTCTTTATCGGGGTAAAATTGATTCGTATTTTTTCCGTTATCGCCGCGGAAAAGTTCTGCCCAAAGTTGCGCGGGCGCAGGAATTGTCTGCTTTGCGATAATGCCTTCTTCTTCAAATTGTTTGACGAATTTATAGTGATTGACAAACGGATGATTTGTTCCTGAAATTTTTCCGGTAATTTGAATGGAACCTTTTTTGGTTTCAATTCCGTGGAATTTGTAACCGTGTTCAAGTTCAATATGTTCAATTCCGTTGAATCCCCAGAAGAAATCCAAATGCCAATAACTGCGGCGGAATTCACCGTCGGTAATCACATGAAGCCCGTGCGCTTTTTGCTTTTTCACCAGTTCGGTGATTAGTTTGTCTTCAACATTTTTCAAATCTTCTGCAGAGATTTTTCCGCTTGCAAAATTGGCTCTTGCTTCTTTTAATTCTGCGGGACGCAAGAAACTTCCGACGAAATCAGCTCTAAATGGTGCGTGAATTGTGGACATGTAAACTCCTTTCTTGTGGTTGTTTTTGATGTGCACAAATCTATAAAGCGAAAAATGAGCTCCTAAAATTTTCTAATAAAAAAGAAAACAATTCTATTTTTGACTAAAATTTGATTGAATTGAAGAAAATTATTCTAAAAATTTCTAATTTCGTAGAATGGAAAATTTAGATGAAATCGATAGAAAAATTCTTCAGCTGATGCAAGAAAACGCAAAGCTCACCACAAAAGAGTTAGCGGATAAAATCAAACTTTCTCCAACGCCTACATTTGAACGCTTGAAACGCTTAGAGCGCGAAGGTTTCATCGATCATTACGCCGCCGTTTTACATCCCGAGAAAACGGGAAATGGGCTCATCGCTTTTTGCAATATTCGTTTAAAGCAACACAGCAGAACGATTGGACTTGATTTTATTCAAGCGGTTCAAAAAATTCCCGAAGTGACGGAATGCTATAATATTTCGGGCGATTACGATTTTATGATTAAAATTTATGTGCGGGATATGCCGCATTATCAAGAATTTGTTTTAATGCGACTCGGAGAAATTAAAAGCATTGGAAGTTTGCATAGTATTTTTGTCATCGGAGAAATTAAAAATTCGCACGCAATTCCGGTTTGATTTTTTCACAGGTCAAATGAAAAACGCCCCGCTTCGCGGGGCGTTCTGCGTTAACTTTTTACTTAGTCTTTGAAGAGAACTTTCTTCGATCCCTTCACGACTTCACCGACCATATAATACGGTTCATTTTTCGCTTTGAGATGCGCTTCTACGTCAGCGAGATTTTTGTCGTCGACGAAGACGAGCATGCCAATTCCCATATTGAATGTGGAATACATTTCGTCTTTTTCCACAGTGCCCGCTTGCTGAATGAGCTTGAAGATTGCGGGAACTTCCCAAGAAGTGCGATCGATAACGACATCGACATCAGCCGGGAGAATACGTGGAATGTTTCCTTGGAAGCCCGAACCGGTAACGTGCACAAGGCCGTCGATTTTTTTCGCATTGGTCAAATCGATGAGGCTCTTGTAATAGCTGCGGTGCGGAACGGTGAGCGCTTCGCCGATAGTTTTGTCAAGGCATTCGACGCGCGATTGCGGTGTGTAGCCGGCGACTTCAAAGAGCGCCTTGCGAGCGAGAGAATAACCGTTGGTGTGAAGACCGGTTGACGGAAGGCCGAGAATTTTTGTGCCCGGATGAATGCGAGAACCATCGATGATATTATCGCGTTCGACGACGCCGACGATTGTTCCCGAAATATCGTAATCGCCTTTTGCGTAGAAGCCCGGCATTTCTGCTGTTTCGCCGCCGATGAGAACCATATCATTTTCGCGACAAGCTTTTGCCATGCCGACGACGATACTGTCCATCACTTGCGGTTCCAAGCTGCCCATCGCAACGTAGTCCAAGAAGAAGAGCGGACGCGCACCTTGCACGAGAATGTCGTTGCAGCAGTGGTTCACAATGTCTTGGCCTGGGAGAGTGTGCGAGCCCATTTCGATATCGACTTTGAGCTTTGTACCGACACCATCTACAGAACTGACGAGCACGGGATCCTTAAAGCCGAGATGCTTTAAAGTAAAAAGTCCGCCGAAGTTACCAACGTCACCCAAGACGCATGGATTAAACGTGGAACGGACAGACTTTTTGACGCCGACCATGGCTTCGTCTGCACGAGAAAGGGAAACACCTGCGTCTGCATAATTCATACGATTTTTTCCTTTGTTTTTTTGTTTTTATTGATTCTTCTTTTGCTGGAGCTGCTTTTCGTCGATGTTGCGAAGCGCATCCAGAATTAAACTTGTCGTATCAGCTTGCTGATTGATATTCACCGCATCGGGCATCAAATGCGTATCCAATTTGAAGAGCGTATCTTCGCCCCAAGAAAGCATGAGCTCAAAGGCGTCGGGACCGGTAAGGCGCCCGCTTTTTGCACAGCAAATTCTGCCGTCTTTAAATGCGATAAATCCCGAAGCGCCGTTGCATTCGAGTAGAACGGTTCCCGTGATGCGGCTCTTTTCCAAAGTTTGCGCAAAATCGATAAAAGGAAGAACGCGTCCACTCGCTAAAAGCGAGAGGCTTTCGAATTCATCGAGCGCTTGATTTTTTGCGCGGAGACGATCGGCTGCGATTTTGTAAAGGCAGACGACGATGCTCGGATTTTTTTCGAGAAATTTGATGAACGCTTCACGAGAAAGGTGAAGCACAGTGCAATCTTCGGCGGCGATAACGGTATTGCTCGTCGCTTCGTTGCAGAGAATTGACATTTCGCCAAAGCACGCACCGGTTTCGAGCCAAGCGATGACATTGTAATGTCCATCGGGGAAAAAGCTTCCGCAAATTTGAGCGCGTCCGCTTTGCAAAACGCAGAAAGTTTTTCCGTCTTGTCCGCCCGAAATAATGGTTTCGCCGGCTTCGTATTCTTTGATCTGTGAATTGAGCAAAAAAAAGTCTGCGGATTCCCGCGGAATTTGCTGCAGGAAGGGGACTTCTCTTTCGTAAGATGCCGAGATCCAATCACCGATGCTAGAACGATTTGTCATATCTGCTTAAAAATTAGAAAGTTTGCGATACCATCTGGACGGCTCATCTTGAAAATATGCCGGATGTAGGATTTTTGCGACATCGAGCAGTAAAGAGTCGGGTTTGACGACTGCGCTTTCATAAAAATCGAGGCCGCCTGCAGGACCTTGCCGTAAATTATAGCCGTAAATTTCGCCGGTTTTCCAAACGGGGAAAAGTTTCACGCGGCTTTCGCCCGCAAGAATTTCTTGTAAATTTTTTCCGTAAGCGTTCAACCAAATGTCGGCTTTTTGCACATCGGAAAATGCTTTTTCAAAAGGCATCGAAAGAGTTTCTTTCGACGAATCATTTGCCCACAAGTAAATGCCGCCAGCGTCTTGAATTAAATGCGCCATAAAACTTTTCCCAGTGGACGCATACCAAGTTCCCGCAGCTGCAGAACCGGTAAAGACGATGGGTTTTGCTTTTACCATCGCATTGATTTTTTGCAAAATTTCTCTGTAGCTTTTTTCGTGTGCTGCAAAAAGCGAATCTGCGCGGGATTCTTTGCCCGTTAAAATGCCGAAGAATTTTAACCATTCGGCTTTGGCGAGCGGACTATTTTCAATCCATTCCGAAGTTAAAATCACGGGCATTTTTAATTGAGCGAGTTTGGGATAAGCGTCGTAAATAGATTCGCCCATCGAGAATGCGAAAATCGCATCGGCGTTAAGCGCATAAATTTTTTCGGGAGAAAGCGCTGCGCCTTCGCCGACTTCGTTAATTTGTACGGAATCTGCCCATGCATAAAATGCAGAATCTGCGATGTATTTTTTCGTATCGATGCCGACGATATTTTTTTCCATTTGTAGCGCAGACAAAAATCCGAGGTAAGTGGAAGAAAGGGCGACGATGCGTTTTGCGGGAATAGAAATTTGCGGATAATTCGAAAGGTTTGGCGGAATTTCTTGGGGCGAAAGCGAATCTTTAAGCAGCCAACGCACTGGCGCCGCTTTCCCGTTTTGAACTTGCAAAATGCGGAAACTGCCGCAAGAATCGACGGAAAAATTTTGAGCGTAAGCGAGGGTGAGCGCGGGCTTTTCTTCGCAGGCGGGGATGATTTTTTTTTCTGGAGAATTTTCTTTGCAGCCGTTTAGCGCAAAAAGGCAAAGAAAAAAGGCGAATAAAGGGAAAATTTTTCTCATAATGTAAAATTAGAATTTTGCGTTTCACTAGAATGGGGCAATTTTCCGTCAAATTTTGTATGCAAATCACTCCGCATTCTTTTTTTAAGCTATTTTAATTGTATGAAATTCAGAAAGCTTTCCCTATTCCTGTTTGTCGCAACTCTTTGCGCACTAACAACTTCCGCTTTTGCTGAGCCCGAAGAAGGCTTTTACGAAAAGCACGATATCCGCGGATTTATTTCTATCGGCGGCGACTATCGCGGAATGCGTAGTGCCTACGTGGATTACTTGAACAAGACTTTGTTCAAGCGCAATTTCGGGCATATTATTGAAACGCAAGCGCCGGGAGATACCGCGGTCACAAAAACTTTTGAACGCGATGAATCGGTCGGCAAGTACGAACACTTTGACGATTACTATATCGGTCTGCACGTGGAAGTCGGTGCGCAGTATCATCAATTCTTGACTTGGTTCGACATTAACTTTATGCCGACTCAAGTTTCGGATAAACCGTCGGATAAGAACAGCAACGGCTTTGATCTTTACGACGTGAAGTGGTTCTCTTACGGAATCGATTGGATGTTTGGTTGGAAGCTTTTCGGGGAAAACACAGTCATCAATTTGATTCCATCGGTGGGTATCGGTTTTAATTTGCTGAATGTTCACTTGGGCTCGAATTATTCGTTTAAAACGGATGACGGCGATACGGTGAAAGTGCGCAATCGTTATTACAGCGTTTTCTCGCCGACGTTTAATGCGCAACTCGAACTTCGCTTTGCACTTGATCCGTTCTCGGTCGGTGCTTACGGCGGTTACCGCGTTATCCGATTCGACGAATTTGATGTCGAAGGTTATAAATTAGGCGATCCGGATAACAACGGCGACACGTGGTTTATCGGCGCTAAGCTAACTTGGACATTCCTCTCGGAAAATCAGCGGAAGCTGCGGGATAAACTTTAGTCTGCATTCGCGGAAGCAAAAACAAATCTTGAGCCAGCACATCTCTGCTGGCTTTTTCTTTGTCCATGATGCGTTCCATCGGGATGTAATAGGTGGATTCGTGGCGTAGATTTTGATCGGTGTGCCAATGGATGGTGCGATCTTTGTTGGTGTATTTGAAATTCCAACCTAAAAGCAATGTGGGAATTTTTTGTTTTAAAAGTGTGCTTGGAAGCCCGCCGAATTGTCCTTGCGTGGAAACGAGAACGAGAGCATCGAGTTGATTGTATTGCGCATAAAGTAACGCATCTTCTTTGAGCGCCATATTCGGGCAAAGCGAATGCGCGTAATCCAGCGACGCAAAGTGAACACTAAAACCCGCTTTGACGATTTCATCGGCGAAATGCATAATGTTGCGATGTCGATAATCGTTATCCAATTCGGGATTGCGATAAGGATGATAGTAATGCGACATCATTTCGAGTGGACGATTGGGCCAAAAATAGCGGCTCGCTTGGGCGGCGACCCAATTTTTTAGTCCGAGAAGATTGATGCCGTTGCAATCGGGATTTTGGAATCGATAGTATTCGTTGACTTTTCTTAGCGTAAAACCATCGACGAAAAGTCCGATTTTGAAACGGGTGAGAGGTTGTGTTTGTTGCATGAGGTTTCTCCTTTTGGATAAAAGTGAAACCTCATCTATATAGACGTTTTTTTCAGAAAAAATGTTCGCTTTGTAAATGAGAATTTACAAGGTTAAGCATTTTTTGCATTATTTCCCGGGAGTTGGCTCTTTGGCTTCCCAGTTGGATGGCTCGTAGCCTGAAATGCGATAATCGACGCGGTTTAAGCTAAATCCGTAGCCATCGGCTTCTTTGGGCCAGAGACCGTTATCCGAATAGAGAATCGCATCGGAAACTTGATAATAGACGATGAGAGAATCTTTCAAGTTCTTCGCGATTTCCAAAGGATTTTCAACGGAAATTTTTTCGCCGCGGTTCGAAAGCTTACCCGTGTACTGGAAAACCTGAACGGAATCGGCAAGCGCGCCTTCCCACTTTTTGCGGAATTCGTCTACAGTAATGCTCACCGACGTGTAACCGTCCGTATCCGTATAAGAAGACGGGATAAGAACTGCGACTTCACCTGGTTCGAGCGTATGGTTCTCTCCAAATTCAAAGCCGACACCGCCGATTTTCCAGCCTTTGTCGCTCAGGTTGAGCATGGGGTGGAGCGTTACCGTCGAATCACCCTTGTTCACGATTTCAAGGAATTCCACGTCGCCGTCGAGCGGATTGTAGAAGACTTCGCTGATGTAAATCGGTCCGAGATCGATTTCGGAATTCCTAGCGCCTTCAGTCGGTTTCAGCAAAGTTCCCTGCTGGGTCGACCCGTCGGAAAGTTCGATTACGCCGGCAGAAAGCCCCGTCGGGACGGCGGAATATTCCATGCCCGATTCCACACCGGTCACTTCACCATCCTGCACTTCGCGCAGGTAAACCGCTTCACCGCGGGCGACAAAAGAAACGCTTGACTCGTTACCGTCTTCCGTCAGGAGCGTGTGCAAAGAAAGGTAAGCGCCACCCGCAATCGTCGTTCCGCTCGGAATGTAACGGACGCTGTCTTTTGCGTCAGCACGGACAACCTTCCATCCGCTGATGTCCGTTGTCGAAGTTCCCGCATTGTAAAATTCTATCCAGGAGCCGGTTTCGTCGCTGTGGTACGGCATGATTTCGTTGATGCGCACCGAGGAAGTTGCATAATAAGGATCTTCGGTCGAACCCGGATTTCCGTTCACGATCTTGCTCGCCGCCCAGGATTCCGCATAGGCAGGATTTTCTCCCATGTAAACGAGAGAGCTCCCATTGCCATCGGCAAGACTTGGCCAAGGAGGATTGTTGTCGTAACGGGCGTCAAAGTCGCCTTTACCGTCGAGCTTCACTTCCAACACGTCGCCCGAGTTCGAAAGCTTAAAGCCGGCGTCCCACTGGAACAGGCGCCCCTTGTAATCCGGATACTTTTCACGGAAAAGCGCCGAGTCTTCCGTCACCACGATGATTTCACCCTTGTCGAGTGCTTCATCGGGGAACGTAAATTCCACAGCGCCGTCCAAACGCAAATTCACGTTGGACATGCTGGAAAGGGATGTTCCCGAAAGGGTGAGTTCCACAAATTCCGGATAGCCGTCCGCCGGATGATACATGAGTTCCGTCACGGCCATCGCCGGGATCGAAACGGTACGCGTTTTTCCACTGCTGCTTTCGGAGCAGGCTGTCATGGAAAACGTAGAGAGCATGGCGGCGGAAACCGCCAAGGGTAATATTTTTTTCATGCAAAGATCTCCTTCGAATCTTCAAAGTTACCTGCCAAATATGGGAAGCGCGCATCGCGGAAGTCCTTCGGCTTTTCGTAAACGCGTTTCCATTCGGCAGCTGCATTTCCGAACTTAGAAAATGCGCCATGCTTTAAATTAAAACGACGAATCAAATCGAGCATCCAATAAGGTACCTGCAAAGCCGGACATTTGAGTTCAAGCACAGCATTGCAGTCCTTTTGGAAGAATCTCGGAATACCCGTAGACCACATTTCCTGCGGATTCACGGTATAATCGAAGCCGTTTTCTTCGCGGAAGCGCATTCCCATATCGATCGTCACACGGGAATATTCTTCGCGAGTGCCGAACCAGGCGCGACGCTTGTACTGCGTGAGCAGTCTCGGATGTGCATTGTGCAGCCACGTCTTGTTCAAGAATTCGCGGATGTATTTGCGGTCCTGGTCCGTTTTGCACGGCCATTCCTCTTCCGGGTGTTCCCAGACAAAGGAAGGATTTACGCCTTTGATGGTTCCACGGCTCTTGTAGCAGACACGTCCGATTTTGCGTTTGCATTCAAAGTGAAAAAAGCCGTCATCGGCCGGATGTTCCCCATACGTGCGGACGCGCATGTTGAAGCGGTCCAATAGCCCCGCCTTTTTCCAGCCGAGGAAAGTCCAGCGCGGCGAATCCAGGTACAAATTCGTAATCCAATAAAATTTACCCGGTGTGATTTTGGAATAGTAGTCCTCTTCACAGTACGGCTTCAAGAACTCGCCTATCTCGTCGGCGAGCGATACTGGAATATGATACTTGAGCTCGAATCTTTCGAGCAGGCTGAATCCGCGCGCTTCACTCATTTTGCAGGTCCCGCTTTCAAATGATTCGTCACATCGGTACGCGCAAGCGCACCCATTCTGTCGAGCATATCCAAGTAGATGGTAAAGATGTCCATATCGAGCTGAACAATCTTCAGCTGGCTCTGCAAGGAGCTTTCCTTGGCGCGCAAAAGAAGAAGAGGATCGTTGCCCGCCTTCGTCGCAAAGTCTTCGAAGAGCGCGCCCTGGTCCACCTGTTCCACGAACTTCTGCTGCACATCGCGTTCCGCGATCAGGCCGAGGATTTCTTCACGCAAGCGTTCCACCTTCTGGCTCAAATCGCGCTTCGCTTCCTGGTAGTCGCGTTCGCTTTCGAGAACGTCAATCTGGCGCTTGAGGTTCGAATTGTCGTTTCCCGAGAAGAACGGCAAACGAATAGCGACAGAAGCATAGAACTTGTCTTGAGTTCTGCGGTCGTCGTCAGTACGCTGCAACTGCCATTCTTCTGTGCAAGAAGAACCAGAGCAGGACTGCGTCACCCATTTGTACTTGTACTTTGCATGCACGTACTTGTAGCCGACGCCGATCTTCGATATGAAATTGCGTTCACCGGCCGCGTCCTGGCCCGCCTTCTTTTCGTTCACCAGCCACTTGGCTTTCGCGGCGGCGACGTCGGCGTACTTTTCCGCATCCATCGGCATGTCCTTCAGAATACTCTTCAGCTCATCTATCGTCGGAAGAAAATTCGAATCGATCGAAACGGAATCGTATCCCTTCACAAACGAAAGGAGCTTGAGTTTCGAATCGTTCATCGAGTTCGAATCCGCCACGAGCTTTGCACTGATCGCAGCCTGTTCTTCCATCGCCGTCACCAGGTCCTGCAAACGAAAGGTTTCAGAACCCGCCAGCGCCTGCAAGACTTCAATGCGGTCCGCGGCGATCTGAGCGAGCTGTTCATGGATCAAACGGATCTGCTGGCGCAGCACGTAACGCAGAGCGTGTTCATAACGTTCAAACATCACTGCGGAACGGTCGTAGTTCATCAGCGCACGCTGATACTCCGCCTGGCTCTTCCAGTAAGCTTCATCCGCGGATCCTTCGCCAAACGCCTTCGGCTTGATCTTCAACTCGAAATCATGTTCAAGGAATCCAAAACCGTCGAGCGTATATTCAAACTCGAGATCATCCCAAAGTCTGGTGCAAGAACGGCCCCCGATAGCAGTCTGCTTCTTTTGCGAAGCCTGAATAACGGGATCTTCATCCGCAGACGCAACGAGCTTGTCCCACGTGAGAGGCTCCGCGACAGCGCATGCCACGAGAATCCCGCACCAAGCTAAAGTTTTCATTCATGACCTCCCTGGATCGCAGAGTTTTCCAAGATCTTCGGCATTTTGCTTTTTTCCGCAATCGTCACTTTTTCGCCGAGAAGGAGACCGTTCTTGTCCGGAACGCGAATCATCACTTCACGACCGTAGAGCGGCATATCGACCATCTTAAGCAAACGGATCGGATACGGAACGATGCGGCTCGACATCCCAAGCACTTCACCATCCATGCGTTCACCGGAACCGCTGATCACTTCGATCGCGTCACCGACCTGGATGCGGGTGTACACCTTTTCGTTGATGTAGCCGCGCACGAGAGTCACCGCCTTGTGCGTCAAAGTGATGATCGGGTTGTAGCTCGAAATTTTTTCGCCGTCACGCGCTTCCACAGTCGCCACGACCCAGCCTTCCTTGGCGATGATCGTCAGTTCCTGCTGTTGCTGCTTCAGGATGTCCATTTCGCGGCGGAGCGCTTCGGCTTCTGTCTTGTTGCTGGACTTTGCAAGGCCCTTGCTACCGCGCAGAAGACGGATCTGGGAAGCGGCATTCGATTCCGCAATTTTCAATTCCTGCTTCAGATTGCGAATGGAAAGCAGAATACCGTTCGAGCTGTCTGTCTTGATCGAAGTCGAAATGCTCTTGAGCTTCGAAGAAATCGCCTTGTTCTGTTCGTACTGCTGACTGAGCTTGTCAATTTCAAGAAGAATCGTATTGCGCTTGATGTTCAAATCCGATTGAATGCTCGCCACCTTCTGATCGATGTCCGCCGAATTCAAATTGGTACGGCCTTCGAGAGCGTCGAGTTCACGGGTAAGCTCGTTCATACGCACAGCAAGATCCGGACGGCTGAGTTCCACAAGCGTATCGCCCGCCTGAACTTCCTGACCAGGAATCACGTGAATTTTCACGACTTCTACCGCTTCCGGCATACTGACAGTCGTTTCCGCAGCTTCCGCAATACCCGAGAACACAATCTTCTGACCGTGGAAAAAATAACCGAGGGCAATAATCGACGCGACCGCAAAAATCCAAGCGATAAGCATCTTGTGCGATTCGATTGCATGAAAACGCGAAGAGTTCAGATCTGCCAATTCGTCTAATTTTTTAGAGAAACCCATGATAGCCTCCTACACTTCCGTCGTCGCGTCTTGCATCATGAAGTGAATGTCCGAAATGCCCGGGACCAGAGTCAGCTCCTTCAGCACTTCATTTGCCGGGCGCTTGCGGCGCAGTCGAACCTGGTAGGCTACATCAATGCGTTCTCCTCCGTCCACCTCTCGCATCGTAATCAGCACAAATGTCTTGATATTCGCCCGCATAATCTTTTCTAACTGAGCGCGGGATTCCGAATTATTCGGCATTGCAAAACGGAGCATACCGTCGAAGAAATTCTTGGTACCGAGTCCCGAACGGGAAAGCACAAAAGCGATTACACAAAAGGTAAAGGTTCCACCCGCAGCGATACCCCAGGCAAACACACCGCAGCCGATGCCCGCGCCGAGTGCCGCAAACAGGAACATGATATCACGCGGATCCTTGAAGCTCGTTCTGAATCGAACGATGGAAAGCGCACCGAGCATCCCAAGCCCGCGCCCGACGTTATCGCCGATGGCTTGCATCACCGTCGCAGCGACGACAGAACTGAGGACTAGCGCCTGGACAAAATTTCGCGAATATGAAAGCCCGAGGAAAGTGTGCTCGTAGGTAAAACCAATCGCCGTCGAACAGACGAAAGCGAGAAGCAAAGTATAAACCATCGTGATGACGGTAGGATAAGCAGCACTGGACTGAACGGTCAAAAGGTCAAGCATAAAAGCTCCAATGTTAAGCTACCTTGAAATTAGTTTCAAGCAGACAAGAAAACACCCTAAAAAAAGTTTAACATTCGTTTTTTACCGCATTTTTACAGAGAATTTCGCAGTAACGGGAGTTTTCAGCCCTTTTTATCGACTTTATTTTAAAATACAAAAGGCGGTTTTCACCGCCTTTGAAAAATTTTCGTTTTTCTGTAAACTTTTGGAATTATTCTGTCGGGCCTGCAGGAACTTCGGCAGCGGCAGAGGGCTTAGAAATCAGCTTCATATAAATGACGCCGAGAATTGCTGAAGCGAAACTTCCCGAAAGAATTCCGACTTTTGCCGCAGCGAGGAAGTGGGCGTGAGCCGGATCGTCAAAGGCAAGGCTTGCGACAAAGAGCGACATCGTAAAGCCGATACCCGCGAGCATTCCACCGCCGAGAAGAATGCGCCAGTTGACGCCATTCGGAAGACGGCAAATTTTTGCCTTAATCGCTGCAAACGAAACGAGGAAAATGCCGAGAGGTTTACCGATTAAAAGACCGAGAGCGACAGAGAAAGTTACCGCACTAATCGCTTTCGGTTCGATGACAACGCCGGCGTTTGCCAAAGCGAAGAGCGGCATAATCACAAAGTTCACCCACGGTTGCAAATGCGTATTCAAACGGCCTTGCAAAGAACCGCTTTCGCGCGAAGTGCGTTCGAGCATATCCAAAACTTCTTTGCGTTGATCATTGGTCATCGGGCGGTTTTCTTTGACCGCATCGCCGACCGTTACAATCAAACGATCCATATAAGTCTTCGCAACCATCGGAGTCACCGGAGTCAAAAGACCGATAATCACACCGCAGATTGTCGGGTGCACACCGCTTTGCACAAAGCAGAACCAAGCGACAATAGCGAGGACACCGTGGACAAAGAGATTGCGAATGCCGACCTTAAACGAAAGCCAAGTGAGGAAAAGGAAAATCGCAGCGATAGCGAGAGCGCTCCATTGGACGCCGCTCGAATAACCGACGGCGACGACGATAATCGAACCGATATCGTCTGCAATTGCGAGGGTCAAAATCATCACGCGTAAGCCGTGCGGAATGCGGGAACCGAGAAGAGCCATACAGCCAACGGTAAAGGCGATATCCGTAGCCATCGGGATTCCCCAACCGTGATGAGCTTCGCCCGGGCAAAGGATAAGATAAATGAGAGCGGGGAAAATCATTCCGCCGATAGCGGCGAGAATCGGGAGCAAAGCTTTCCGCACATCGTGCAATTCACCTTGAACAATTTCACCTTTCACTTCCAAGCCGACAGAGAAGAAGAAAATCGTCATTAACGCATCGTTAACAAGCCAGCCGATGCTCGGAGCGTGATCGCCGAGGGCTTTGCCTAAGCTCCAAGAACCGATATGAAAATCAAATGGTAAATGCCAGAAAGCGTTATAGGTTTCGTTGGATAAATTCGCCCAAAGAAGAGCTAAAAATGTCACAACGATAAGACCAATGCCCGCAGTGGATTCCACTTTGAGGAATCGCTGAACCGGAGCTACAAATTTATCGATTGCCGCACGCGGCATATCTGTTCCGAGGACTTCTTTTTCTGCCATGGCTTTTCCTTTTTGATGAAAGCACCCCAAAAATAAAAAAAGCACCTATTAAATTTCAAATTTTTCGCATTGTCTTTGAACAAATTCCTTTTTTTCGAATAAAATGAGGTTTGTTTATAGAAGTGCGGCTTTGAATGAGATTTTAGAACTTAGCGCTTAGAAATTCTAAGATCAAAGTTCTCCGCTCTAAGTTCTTAAAAATGGCGCTTCGCACGAAAACTTCCAAAATTAACCGCTAAAAAATTCGCACTTCCAGACCTATTTGGTGAGTAAAACGGCACCATTCAAAAGTGCAAAGCCCCGTTTTACCCAACAAATGTCCCTATTCAAAAGTGCAAAGCCCCGTTTTACCCAACAAATGTCCCTATTCAAAAGTGCAAAGCCCTGTTTCGCCCAACAAATGCTCTTCACAAAAGTGAATTGCCAGATTTGGTAGTAAAAACAGCCCTTTTCAAAAGTGAATTGCCAGATTTGGTAGTAAAAACAGCCCTTTTCAAAAGTGAATTGCCAGATTTGGTGGTAAAAACAGCCCTTTTCAAAAGTGAATTGCCAGATTTGGTAGTAAAAACAGCCCTTTTCAAAAGTGAATTGCCAGATTTAGTAGTAAAAACAGCCCTTTTCAAAAGTGAATTGCCAGATTTGGTGGTAAAAATGCCACCATTCAAAAGTGCAATGCCCCATTTGGTGGGTAAAATGGCATCTTGCAGAAATGCGAGGACACATTTGGTGAGTAAAACGGCATCTCGCAGGAATGAGATCTTAGAACTTAGAGTTTAGAGCTTAGCATTTCTAAGATCAAAGTTCTCAGTTCTAAGTTCTCTCTCAATTCCTAACTTGCCGAAGGCGGAGCACTGCGTAGCCGTGCGCACTCATTTCTAATAAAAAAGGCTCGCTAAAAGCGAGCCTTTTTTAATCAATACATGTGCGGAGGCGGCCAACGCGGGTTCTTTGAACTCATATCGACCTTGTAGAAGTTTTTGTCATAGCGACCGTCATCTTCACCATAGAGACGCATTACATAACGCGACATCCACTTGGCGATTTTCAAAACGGTGAGCTTATGACGCAAACGACCTTGGCAGTCGCGGTTCATAATATCCGGGAGAGTGTTCGTCGTCAAAATTTCGTCGATAGCAGGGCTGTTCAACTTTTCGCGGGCTTCTGGGCTCGAATTGAAATGCGAAACGCAGAAACAAACGCGGTTGGGTTTTCCTGTTTTCAAGTAATCGCAGCAGCGAACAATCGTCGAACCGGTGCGAACCATATCGTCGAAGACGATGACATCTTTGCCTTTTAAATAATCCAGCTGCACTTCGCTATCCGGAGAAAGCGACATGCTGACTTCGCGTTCGCCTGTACGCACCTTGCTCATAATCACGCGTTTGCATTTTGAGAGTTGGAGCGCATCGAACATCGCGTTTACAAACGGAGTTGCACCTTTATCGGGGGCGACGATGACGAGGTTATCGCCATCTTTTCCGGTTTGCACGAAATTCGAAGTCTTAATATAATGGGCATACACTTCCGTCGGAATCATATTGTGGAAGTGTCCGCCAAAAATTTCGCTGTAAAGATTCTGAACTTTGACCGAGTGATTGTGCACGGTAACGACTGCATCGACTCCCGAAGCCTTCAAAAGCTGCGCATAAAGTAATGCGGTAAACGGCTGACCGTCGAATTTTTTCAAATCCGAAACGGGGCGGTCTTTTTCTAAATCGCCGACGCGATGAGCGCCGCGGTCTTGTGCACTGTAGAACAAATCCGGTTCAATTAAAACAACGCTTTCGGCTCCGTTTTCTTTGGCGGCACGTGCCAAAATGCAAGCGCGCATAGCTAAATCGTTGCGGCTCCACTCGTGAGTTGTCGAAGAGCAGATAAGAACGATTTTGCCTTTTAAGCGCTTACCGATGTTTTCGTCGTCGAAAACGTCGAGCATGTAACGCGGGCAGAATTCGGTATTCGCGTAGGTCTTGAGCGAAACGGTATCGGAGATGTCTTCGCGGAGTCCGATGTATTGAGCCATGTCAATAGCAAACGGATCATCCGTAAAGGTTCCTGTAACTATGAATCGATCTTGCATCCAAGGAATCCTTTTTGATGAGTAAACAAAAAAGTAGAAAATTTTCTCTAATTTAAATTGGCGCCGTCGATAATCCACTCGCAGAGAGAATGGATGTTATCGTAATCGGGAAGGAAATGATGCGGATCTTCGCGGTGAACGCGTTCGACAAATTGATGCCACACATGTTCATTTTTCCCATCTAATCCTAAATGCTGTTCAATGGCTCCGCGGGTCCAGACCCAAATGCCGACCTTTGCCAATTTATTGTGAATATTTTCTAACGGTTTCCGCGCTTCGGGGAGGGCTGCCATCATCGCGTAAGCTTCACTTGCCGAGATGCGCGATTTTTTGCTCACCGGAATGCCGTGAATTAGACGAATATGTTCTTGCAAAGAAAGTTCGCGGAAAAGCGATTTGCAAAAATCGATATCGGGATCATCTTTGGCTAAGAATCCGTCTTGTTGCGCATTGTTAAATGCATAATCCAAATCGACGATGGCGCGGACCGGTAAATCCATCGCCGCTAATACTTGCATACTTTTTCGCGTATTGCTTACGCCGCCTTGATGCACCAACGCACAGCGAATGAGCGCAAACGAAAGTCCCGTCATTTTTTCAAAAAGAGTCGGGAGAACGCGCCATTCGGTTTTGCCTTCGGTTAAAAGCACGTAATCGGCGAATAAAAGCTCGTTGGAATTCGAAAGGGAGAAAAGCATTTGCAGCTGCGCTTGCGCATCGGTAATGACAGAATGCACAGCGTCTTCCATACGGCGGCGCATAAAGGTTCCGCGTTCTTTATTCTTTCGGATGAGAAGAGAAGTGCTCACATCTTCGCTCGTAACCATTTGTGCGGAATGCGTTGCAAAGACGACTTGATAACCTTCGTGCGAAAGATTTTTGAGGGCGACGCGGACAAGTTCAACGGCTTGCGGATGCAAAAATAATTCGGGTGAATCGATTAAAAGAAGTGTGCGGCTGAGGTAATGATTGTTGTGATGCTTTTTTACTTCGTCCAAGTAACGCACAAGCGCCATTTGGATGGCGCGTTTTGAGCCTGCGCCCATCGATTGAATGTCGCGTTCAAAGCCGTCATCTTCGTCGAGGACGTTGAGCTGCGCCGTCGAAAGAAATGCGTTGAGAGTCGGCGCTTGAATGTCTAAGCGCACGTTGACAGAGGGAAAAAGTGGGCGGAGTTTTTGATTGAGCCCGCGTTCAAATAATGCAAATTCTTCGGCGCGCGAATCGCTATGCGCATCCAAAAGGGCGCTGAATTTTTGAATGAGTTCGTTAAATTCTTTGCCCAAGCGACGTTCTAACGGTTTAAAAATTTCATTGAGCAATTTTGCGAATGCTTTATCGCCTTCAAAATCCCAAATCTGAATGGGCGGCGGAAAAATGCGAGAAAATGTTTCTTCAAATCCAAATGGAGCTTTTACCCATTCGCCTTTTCCTTTGGCGGCGTCCCAATCGAGAACCCAAAATTCAACATCGGCTGCGTTTTCGCCGGGGACGCGCTGCGAACGTTGCACGCGCAATTCACCGTTTTTTAAAAATGGCGCTAGAAGTTCGCGCTGTTCGGGTTCGAGTTTTTCTAAAATCGCGGGCGAAATTCCGCCGAAAAGACCTTCGGCTTCGACAGGAATATCTGGATTATCAAAGTAAGAATTGTTGAGAGAAGAGCGATACAAAAGCCAACGAATTCCCATGAGAATATTCGTTTTGCCCGCATTATTGTAGCCGATGAGAGCGGTAAAATCGCTCAGCGGAAATGTCTCCTCTCGGATTGAGCGGAGATTTCGAATGGTAATCGATTTTAATTGCAACGCTTCCATGATTTTAAAGTAAACAAAATCGAGAAGCGAAGACGGAAAAAGTTTTTGGTTTCTGCGGGATTTTTGGATTACACGCAATTTTGCCTGATAAGCGAACTTTATTTTAAGATTTTATATATATCTATGTTATGGGAAATCTTGTCATTAAGCGTTATCTTGGACTTTGCGGGCTGATTGCTTTTGGCTTGATTTTTAATCGCATTTTTGCAGAATTGACTCTGCATTTTCATTTGCCGCTGTATTTGGATTCGATTGGGACAATTTTTGTGGCGGCTTTGGGAGGCTTTTGCCCCGGTGCGATTGTCGGATTTTTGACGAATTTTATCGGGGGCATCGTTGATTCTTCGACATTTTATTATGGAACGATCAATTTTTTAATCGCCGTTTGTACGGGAATTGCGGCGCGCTTTGGCGCCTTTGAAAGCATTCGCCGGCTGCCGATTCTTTTGCTCTTCCTCATGATTTTAAGTATTCCGGGCTCGCTATTTTCGTATTTCCTTTATCATTTTGAAATTGCGGAAAATGTGGTTTCACCGATTACGCAGGATTTGCATAGTCGCGGCCTTCCGATTGTTCTTGCGCAAATTCTCGCGGACTATTTGACCGAAGTTCCGGATAAAACGATTTCTGTTCTCGTCGCGTACACGCTTTATCAATTGACGCCGAAGAAAATTTTTCACTTTTTTGATATGAGTTCGGGCCGAATCATTCTCGGAAATCCGAAATTTCATTCGGGGAAGGAATCGCTCCGGCATCAAGTGAGCGTGTTTTTAGCGTTTGCATGTTTGGCTTCGGTTTTTGTTGCGACGGCTGTGGGCTATAAAATTTTTACGGAAACGAAACAGCAAGAATTTACTTTGCTTTCGCATTCGGTAAATCATCTTATTTCGGATGCGATTCAGAAAACGGATTCGGCGTCAGTTGAAAAATACATTGCGGAATTAGAAGAAAAATATCCGCAAATTGCTGCGGTGACATGGAATCGTCCGCCGATGGAAAATTCGTCGGTTGTCTGCGATGAAGGCGCATTTACGGTTTGCACGCGGTTTAGTTCCGAAGCGATTCAAAGTGAAGTGATTCTTTTTTGCACAAAAATTTTCTCTACATTATCCGGACTTTTGCTCTGCATTGTTTTTGCGGCGATTCTCTTTGCCAATCAGCGGGTCGTTTATCCGATTCAAGAAATCACAGCGGAAATGGAAAATTTTGAATACGATAGCAAAGTCGGGCGTAAAAAATCCATTGCGAGCATTTGCGCGCTCCCGATGCAAACGGGAAATGAAATTGAAAATTTGCACAAGTCAATTATTAAAGCAGTTGAAGAAATCGATCATTACATTACAAAATCCAAGGAACAATCCGATTTGATTGCAGCGTTACAGATGAATATCATTACGACTCTCAGCAACTTGGTCGAAACGCGAGACGAAACGACGGGCGGTCATGTGCAACGGACGGCGAATTACGCAAAAATCATCGCGCGGCAGTTACAGAAAGACGGCGTTGAAAAAGAAATTGATGATAAATTTGTCGATACAATTTACGTGGCGGCGCCTCTTCACGATATCGGAAAAATCCGCGTGTCCGATATGATTTTAAATAAACCGGGAAAACTCACCGTCGAAGAATTTGATCAGATGAAATTGCATTCGGTTTTTGGTCGCGATATGTTGGCTGCGGCATCCAAAAATTTGGGCGATTCGGATTATTTGCAAATGGCGAAGGAAATCGCTTACAGTCATCACGAATGGTGGGACGGTTCTCGCGGTTATCCGGAAAAATTAAAGGGCAAAGAAATTCCGCTTTCGGCGCGGATTATGGCAGTTGCCGATGTGTTTGACGCTTTAGTGTCGGTGCGTCCGTATAAAAATGCGTTCTCTCTCAACGAAGCGATGAAAATTATCGCAGGGGAAAGTGGAACGCATTTTGATCCCGATGTGGTAAATGCTTTCTTGAAAAATCGTCCGCTTATCGAACGGATGTTAAAGCGTTCGTGATTTAATCCGGCAAATCGTCGAGAACGTCGTCGGGTCCGAGCACAAACAAAATATCGTTTTCTTTTAATTGGTGATCGGCCAAATTTCCGATGAGCGCTTTGGGCTGCAGCGGATCGCGGATGGCGATAATTTGAATGCCGTATTTCGAAGTGAGGGCGAGTTCTTTTAACGTTTTGCCTTTGAATTTATTCGGGCACACGATTTCGATAATCGAAAATCCATCGAGGAACGGTAACCGATCGAGCATATTCGGGTGCGTTAAACGCTCAGCCAAAGAAATTGCCATGTCGCGTTCTGGCTGGAAAATGTCCGAGACGCCGAAACGTTCCAAAATCGAAGTGTGCTGCGAACTAGAACTTTTGGCGATGATGTGCTTTACGCCGAGTTCGCGCAAATTTAAAATGGTGAGGAGAGATGCTTCGAGGTCGGCGCCGATGCAGCTAATGACCGCATCCACTTTCGTCACCGGAAGCGCAGCCAGTTGCTGCTTTCTCGTTGAATCGGCGACGACAGCTTGGGCGACGCTTGGCGTAATATCTTGAACTTTTTCGGGAGTATTGTCCACGGCAAGCACTTCGTTGCCGAGGCTTGTCAAATGCTTCGAAAGAAAAATTCCCGTGTTCCCGAGACCGATGATAATGAATTGCTTCTTTGCCATTTTAACCTACCATAATATCTTCTTCTGCATACCAAGCACCGGTTTCCCTTTTCTTTACAACCGCAGAAATGAGGAGCAGTGCTCCCATACGACCTACAAACATGAAAATACAAATAAAGATGCGTCCAAACGAGGAAAGTTCTGGAGTTAATCCGAGAGAAAGTCCGCAAGTCGAAAGTGCGCTTGTCACTTCGAAGAAAACATAAAGCAAGTGCGATTCCGATGAGCCCGCCGAAGCGCCCGGATATTCGGTGAGAAGTAAAATCAATGTTCCAACCAGCGAAAGGACAATGTAAACGATGAAAATTCGCACGGATTTGCTCACGGTTTCTTCGGGAATGGTGCGGTTTAAAACCTGCGTTTTTTCGCGGCCGAGAAGGCGATTAAATCCGAGAATAGCAATCACAGCGGCTGTAGATGTTTTAATGCCGCCGCCACAGCTTCCGGGGCTTGCGCCGATGAACATCGAAATAATGATAATGATAATCGTCGTTTCGCGGAGGGTGAGCATATCAAATGTGTTGAAGCCTGCGGTTCTAGAAGAAAACGAAATGAAAAGTCCAGAAATCAATTTTTCGCCAAAGTCAAGCCCGGCGAGCGCACCGTTCCATTCTAAGAGAAGGACAAACAATAATTCCACAATAGAAATAATCGCCGTAGTCAGCAAAATAATTTTTGTGTGCAATGAAATTTTCTGAATCGTACGGGTGTGAAAGTCGAAGAGATTTTTGATTTCGGACATCGAAAGGAAACCGATACCGCCTGCAACGACCATGAGCATCGTCACGATGTTTACGACATGATTGAATTGATAATCGCAGAGGGAATTGGCGAACGGAGAAAATCCTGCGTTGCAAAAAGCGCTAATGGAATGGAAAACGGAATAAAGAATCCGCTGATCCATCGGGAGATGATCAAATTGCGTAAATAACGCTGTCGTTCCAAGCCCTTCGATGACGAAGGTAAAAGGAAGAATGGCGATTAAAATTTTCTTCGGTTCAATGTCATCTTGCGAGGTAAAGCCGGATTTGAAAAGCGCTTGTTGGTTAAAACCGGGGCGAATTCCTGAGAGAAGAAGAATCGCCGTAGAAAATGTCATGATACCGAGACCGCCGATTTGAATCAGCGCAGCTAAAATCCAAAGTCCCGTCGGGGATAGGACAGTTCCGATATCGATGACCGAAAGTCCGGTAACGCATACCGCCGAAGTCGCTGTAAAAAATGCATCGATGACGGATAAATCTTTTTCGAGTGAAAAAGGACACTTTAAAAGAATCGTTCCGAGCACGATCAAAACCGCATAGGCTTTGATGAGAAATAGCATCGGATTCGACGATTTCTTTTTGACGACCGATTTGGTCATCGGAATGTCTTTATACCGCGACAGTAGCATTTATCGCCCCAATTTACTAACTTTTGCTGCGTTATGGCAAAACTGCGTTCCATTTTGATGCCGCTGGCGATTCTTTTGGGCATTTTACTGCCTTGTGCACATGTGCTTTCTCCGCTGATGCCTTTTTGCATCGGCCTTATGATGGCGCTTACTTTTGTGTCGAAAGTGCCACCGCAGCAGCACGGATTTACGTTTAAAATTGAAATGCGAGCGCTCTTTGCGGGGCTTTTTCTCTGCGGGCTTTTATTAGCTTCCGAAAAACTTTTTGGACTTTCGCGGCCGATTGTTCTCGGCTGCATGCTCATTTGCCTTTGCCCGCCAGCGAATGCGGCTCCGGTGATGGCGAAACTTCTCGGTGGAAATCCGATTTTAGCGCTTAAAATTTTCCTTGTCGGAAGCGTCATCGCTTGCTTTTCGATTCCATTTATTTTCGGCTATTTTTGTCCACCGCCTGCGGGAATGGAACAGCTTGATTTTTTAGGCCTTTCCAAGAGAATTTTTAATTCGATTCAACCGATTATTACAATTCCTTTGGCGATTGCGCTCGGCCTTCGCAGTTTTTATCCCGAAGTCGCTGATAAAATTGCGAAACTACAGAAATACACGATGTTCATTTGGATTTTCAACGTTTTCGTTTTGCTTTCGAAGGCGAGTTACGATGTCCGTTTAATGGGCGTCAAAAAATTGTGGGACGCTGGAGATTTTCAACTGACCGCAATTATTTCTCTTGTACTTTGCGTTCTTCTCTTTTTCTTAGGCTGGCTTTGTGAACGGAAATCGCATCCGATTGAAGGTTCGCAGAGTATGGGACAAAAGAATACGATGCTTATCATTTGGGTGGCGCAGCTTTACGCGGGCCCCGTCGCTGCTCTTTGTCCGACATTTTATGTCGTATGGCAAAATCTCGTTCTGAGTTGGATGAGTCGTTCTCGTCGCAGTAATAAAAATCCAACACTGCAAAAAAACGAAGCATAAAAAAAGCGGCTTTCGCCGCTTTTTTCGTTTTTATTTGATGACCAATTTGTGGGCTTGTGCGCTCTGCTTCTTGACGAATTTGAATGTGAGAATGCCATCTTCCAAGAAAGCGTCTGCATTTTCTGCATTCAAATCTTCGGAAAGCTTGAACGAGCGTTCGTATTTCATTTCGGAAGTTGCGCTCTTACGCGTTGCTTTAATGGTAAGAGTATCGCCTTCGATGTCCACGTCAATATCGCTCTTCTTTACACCGGGGAGTTCAACTTCCAAAGTGTAAATTCCACCTTTTTCCGAAACGGTTGCGCGTGGAACATAAGAATCGCAAGCCTTCACATCTTCATTCAATGTGTCAAACCAATCATTCAATCCAAAGAAATTTGCCGGAATCATTTTTTTCGTAAACATAATGAAATCTCCTTTTCTAAAATTGCCGTTTATTTAATCATGATTTTGCGTTTTTCAGCCGCTTGCTTCTTCGAAAGCTTAAAGCTCAAAACGCCGTTTTCAAAAGACGCTTCGGCAGAAGACGGATCCAAATCTTCGGCGAGTTTGAATGTGCGTTCGTATGTCACCTGAGATGTGGCGGTCTTACGAGAAGCCTTGACTGCGAGAGTATCGCCTTCGACATCGACTTCTACATCTTCTTTCCTTACGCCCGGAAGATCAATTTCCAAAGTGTAAGCGCCATCTTTTTCGACGACAGCAGCGCGCGGCATGCAAGCTTTTCCGTTGCCATCGAGGGCGTCAAAGAAATTATCTAATCCAAAGAAGTGAGTCGGAATCATTTGAGTGTTGTACATATTGTATCTCCTTTTTTATTTTCACCCGATGATTATGCAAAAGCCGTGCCAATTTTTCTGTAGCGATGAAATTTGGCAAAAAAGGCCAAGAGAATGCGGCGAAGTATTTCAAAATCAAACAAAGAGTTTTAAAACGAAATAGGGAAATGATGCAAAATGAAAAATGCCTTCGGTAAGAATGCGGCAAATTTTATATGTTTATCACATGAAACTTAGAATGTCTTTTGCACATTGCCTTTTTAAAACTCTTACTATCGCAGGGATTGCGGTAAGCGTCGTCTTTGCTGCTTCTTCTAAAAACGAGAAGAAAGCGCCAGGCGATTTTTACGAAGAACTTTCGCGCTTGAACAAAGTTCTTTCGGAAATCAATTTGAAGTATGTCGAAGATGTCGATCCGGCAGAACTTTCGGAATCGGCGATTCAAGGAATGCGGAATATTTTGGATCCGCATACAGCGGTTTTTGCCCCGAAAGATTACGAAGATTTGAAAGTTTCGACGGAAGGGGAATTCGGTGGCGTCGGAATTACGATTAGTCTCCGCGATAATATTTTGACGGTGATTTCGCCGCTTGCGGGAACGCCGGCTTTTAATTTGGGCATTCGTGCGGGTGACCGCATTATGAAGATTGACGGTAAAGACACGAAAGGTTACACATTAGACGAAGCCGTGAGTAAACTCCGCGGAAAAGTCGGAACAGATGTGACCGTGAGCATTGCTCGCGCAGGTGTTACCGAACTAATGGACTTTACAATTACCCGTGCGAAAATTGTGGTGCATGCGGTGCCGTTTAGCGGAATGATTTCCGAAGACATCGGCTACATTAAACTCGCATCGTTCTCGTTAAAGACCCGCGACGAAGTCGTAAGCGCGATTCAGAAATTGCAAAAGCAAGGCATGAAAAAACTCGTCCTCGATTTGCGCTATAATCCGGGCGGACTTCTCAACCAAGCGGTAGAAATCGGCGAACTCTTTTTGAAAAAAGGAAACGTCATCGTCAGCACTCGTGGACGGACTCAGCAGACCGAAAGCCGTGCACATAAAGACGGCATCGTTTCTCCCGATGTTCCGCTCGTCGTTTTGGTGAACCAAGGTTCGGCAAGCGCCGCAGAAATTGTTTCGGGCGCCATTCAAGATTGGGACCGCGGACTTATCATCGGAAAGACTTCGTTTGGTAAAGGTTCTGTGCAAACGATTTTCCCGTTAGACAATCAAGGTTATGCGTTAAAACTCACGACGGCGTTTTATTATTTGCCGTTCGGACGCTGCATTAACAAGCCGGAAAATGGCATTAAAGGTTTGAAAATCCGCGAAGAAGAAGAGCTTGAAGACGAAACAGAAACGGCGCAAGATTCCACTGTCGCTTCGGCGGATACCGTTGTTGTGGACACATTCTTTACCAATGCCGGCCGTAAAATGTATGGCGGCGGAGGCATCACACCTGACGTCGATATTGAATTAGACCCGATTCCGTGGGTCGTTCAAGTGCAAGAACGCATGGCGATGTATTTCAAGTATGCGGTGAAAATTCGCCCGAGTTTAGAAAAGCAAGGCGTAAAAGTTGATGGAAATTGGGTTGTTCCCGATTCTCTCTTTACACAGTTCAAAGATTTCTGTTTAAAGGATACGAATTTTACAAAGATTAAGAGCAATTCTTTAGCGACTTTGGAAATTCTCGAAAAAGATTTAATCCGCGAACAGAATTTTATGGGCGATTCTTCGAAGACGCTTTCCGATACAGTTCTCAGCGCCGAAGTTAATGCGCTTCGCAAAGCCCTTGAAAAAGACCGCGATAATCAATTCGGCGAAAACCGCGAATACATTATGAACGGAATCAAACGCGAATTGTTGACTGTTTTCCAAGGCGATTCGGCAAGCACTGCGTTTACACTTCAAAGCGATGCGCAGGTCAAGGAAGCTATCAAGTACTTGTCGGATATGGATTTGTACAAGAAGACGATTAGCGCACCGACGAAAGCGCCGACCAAAGAAAAAGGCAAAAAGAAATAAATGCCTTCGGTGTTGGACATTGCGGCAACGAGCCTCGGGCATTACGTTCGAAAGTTCTTTGACACGGTCCGCGGTTATTTTGTCTTTATGTGGGAACTCGGCAAAACGATTCCGAGTTCATTCCGCAATTTTCATACGATTGTAGAACAAATGTATATCACCGGAATTACAAGTATTCCGGTGGTTTTTGCGGCGAGTTTAGCGACGGGCGCCATTATGGCGTGGCAGTTGGCGTATCAATTCGGCGATATGATTCCGCTTGTTTTTGTGGGAATGGCGGTCGGCAAATCGGTGATGGTAGAACTCTGTCCGATTTTAACGGCGATGGTTCTCGCAGGGCGCGTAGGCGCATCGATGTGCTCGGAACTCGGCACGATGGCGGTTACAGAACAACTTGATGCGTATAATGTTCTCGGACTAAATCCGTATCGTTTTTTGTTAGCGCCGCGTTTAATCGCAACCGTTGTCATGCTTCCGGTGCTCACGATTATCAGCATTTTTATCGGTATCGTCGGCGGATTTGTCACCGCTTATCTTTACAAAGAAGTTTCCTTTTCGACTTTCTTTTATGGCGTTCGCATGTTCTACGAAGACTGGGATTTTGCAGTCGGTTTAATCAAGGCTGCGGTTTACGGATTCTTCATCGCGAGTTACGCTTGCTTCTTCGGTTACAACACGCATAGCGGTGCCGAAGGCGTTGGAAAAAGTACAAAGTCAACAGTGGTTGCGGGCATGACGAGCATCCTCATCGGCGGCTTTGTGCTTTCAAAACTTTTATTAGTATGAGCCAAGAAGAAAATAGTCCGCATCTGCATAAATTGCGGGATTTAACGCATGCGAGTTTGCTTCTTTCGCGGATATTTGCTGCGGGAGAAATCGGCGAAAAACAGAACCTTTTTACTCTCATGGCGAACTTCGAAAATCTCTTTGGAAAACAACTCGCCGAGCATTTAAAAATCATCGATTTAAAGAACTCTATTTTGGTCTTAAAAGCCTCCAATTCCGTGTGGAAAACCGAATCGGAATACCAAAAAAAAGCTATAATTGAACGGTGTAATGGACTCCTTGGCGCGAAGTGCGTTAAGAACATCCGATTCGTTTAATTTCGATTTTTTTTTGAGGTTTTCATGGCTGAAGAATATAGTGGCTCGAGCATTACCGTTCTTGAAGGACTCGAAGCAGTTCGCGTTCGTCCGGCAATGTACATCGGTTCGACCGATTCCGTGGGCCTCCATCAGCTGGTTTGGGAAGTGGTGGACAACTCGGTGGACGAAGCTCTCGCGGGCTTTTGCACGCATATCGAAGTGACCATTTTACCGGGCAACGGAATCCGCGTCGTCGATAATGGTCGCGGCATCCCAACGGATATTCACCCGAAAGAGCACGTGGGCACGATTCAAGTCGTGATGACGAAACTCCACGCTGGCGGAAAATTCGACAGCAATTCGTATAAAGTTTCTGCGGGTCTTCACGGTGTGGGCGTGAGTTGTGTAAACGCGCTTTCGACAAAGCTCATCGTGACGGTGCGCCGCAACGGTCGCGTGATTCAGCAAGAATTTTCGAAGGGTAAACCGCTCGCCGATCAGAAAGACATCGGCGCTTCGGACGGAACGACGGGAACAACCGTTGAATATTATCCGGACGATTCGATTTTTACAGAAACCGTTTACGATTACGCAACTCTCGCTGAACGTTTCCGCGAGCTCGCTTTCCTCATGAGCGGACTTCGCATTTCGTTAACCGATGAACGCACTCCGGATGGTAAAAAAGATTCGTTCTATTTCCCGGGAGGCGTCTCGGCATTTGTCCGTTATGTGGACGAACATCGCAAACCGCTTTTTGATGAACCGATTCATATCACGACGACCGCAGGTACATATCCGCTGGAAGTCGCACTTTGGTACAACGACGGTTATCAAGAAAATTTCTTCAGCTTTGTGAACAATGTGAATACTCACGATGGCGGAACTCATGTCACCGGTTTTAAAACGGCGATGACCCGCATCATCGGAAAGTATGCGCAAGAAATTCTTCCGAAGGGCAAGAAAGATACGCAGATTGCTGCTGACGATATCCGCGAAGGTTTGACCGCAGTTATCTCGATTAAAATTCCGCAGCCGCAGTTCGAAGGCCAGACGAAACGCCGTTTGGGAAACTCCGAAGTCGCCGGTTTGGTGAATACCGCTTTCGGTGCAAAAATTGATGAATACTTTGCCGAAAATCCTGCGATTGTCAAAGCGATTGTCGATAAAGTTTACAACGCTGCAGTTGCCCGCGAAGCTGCACACAAAGCCCGCAATCTCGCTCGTCGCAAGAACATTCTCGAAAGTGGTGGACTTCCGGGAAAACTCGCCGACTGCAGTGAACGCGATCCAGCGAAATGTGAACTTTTCATTGTGGAAGGTGACTCTGCAGGTGGTTCTGCAAAGCAAGGACGTCGCCGTGAATTTCAAGCGATTCTTCCGCTCCGCGGTAAAATTTTGAATGTGGAAAAAGCGGGCCTTGACCGCGTTTTGAACGCTGATACTATTCAGGATTTGGTGAACGCACTCGGCTGTGGCATTGGCAACGAATTCAAATTGGAAAAACTCCGCTATCACAAAGTGATTATCATGACCGATGCGGATGTGGACGGTTCTCACATTCAAACTCTTTTGCTCACGTTCTTCTTCCGCTATATGCGTCCGCTCGTCGATGGCGGTTATGTCTTCATTGCGCAGCCGCCTCTCTTCCGTTTGGCGCAAGGCAAGAAGACGATTCGTTACATCTTCGATGAAGGTGAACTCGCAAGCATTGACTCGGGCGAAAAGAAAAATTATGACATTCAGCGATACAAAGGTTTGGGTGAAATGAACCCAGAACAGCTCGCTGAAACAACGATGAATCCCGAAACGCGCATTATGAAAAAATGTCACGTTAGCGATGGCGTTCTCGCCGACAATGTGTTCAGCATGTTGATGGGCGAAGACGTGGAACCGCGCCGCAAATTCATCGAAGAAAACGCATACAAAGTCATCAACGATTTGGACATTTAATTTTTCCTATGAATTCCGCCGATCACAAGACCTTTCAAGAAGTGCTGCAGAATGCACGTGGACAAGTTCAAGAATACTTGAACGAAGCCGATGCGACCGTTTTAGCGGTTGCGCGCTCGGCTCCAGAAGGTGTTTCGGAACGGATGTTAAAACTCATTCAGCGCAAAGGAAAAAAGATTCGTTCGACAGTGCTTTCGTTAATTGCGACATCGGGAAAAAATTCTCCTGTGATGGAACGCGTGGCGAAAGCTTGCGCGGGCGTAGAAATGTTGCATTTAGCAAGTCTTGTTCACGATGACATTATCGATGAAACGACTCTGCGCCGCGGCGAACGCACCGCTCATGTAGAATGGGGAAATAAAATCGCTGTTCTTATGGGCGATTACATTTTGTCGCAGGCAATGCGTGCAGTCATTCACGAACAAGCGCACGATATTCCGCTTGAACTTTCTTCGGCGGCAAACCGTTTAATCGTTGGCGAAATTTGTGAACTCGATTCGACGGGAGATTTGGATATTTCTCTTGCGCGATACAATCACATTATCGATTGTAAAACCGCAGCACTCATCGAAGCGAGCGCTCGCATCGGAGCGATTATTGCGGGATTTGAAAAACCGGAAGTGGAAAAATTTGGAAAAATTGGCGCGCACTTTGGAATTGCATTTCAAATCATCGACGACTTGCTCGATTATGGCGTCGGCGCAACCGATTTAGATAAAGCAAAATTTACCGATCTTTCAAACGGACTTGCGACTCTTCCTTTGATTCTTTATTTTGAAAAAGTTTCTCCCGAAGAAAAATCGGAGATGAAAGATTTGCTGAAAAAATCTTCGGAAACAGGCGTTCCAGAAAAAATTTGCGAACGTTTAAAAAATGCGGGCGCATTTGACCAAGCAAAAGAAATTGCATTGCAACATATTTCGGATGCGTCCGAAATTTCTGATTCGCTTCCGAAAAACGAACACATCGAAATTCTCAAAGCGTTTTTGTTCTCGATGACAGAACGCGGCAACTAAATTTGCCATTGACAGAAACATTCAAAGCATTAAACGCGGAGCAGCTTTTAGCGGTCACAACGACCGAAGGCTATGTCCGCGTGATGGCGGGCGCAGGCACCGGGAAAACGAAAGCGCTGACAGCGCGTTATGCGTATTTAGTTTCAGAACTCGGCATTTCTCCTTCGAATATTCTCACGGTCACATTTACAAATCGTGCGGCGAACGAAATGAAAAGTCGCATTCGTACAATGCTCGGCGATTTGGACTTGGGGCAAATCAGCACGATTCACGCATTTTGCGCGCGATTTTTAAAAGACGAAATTAATCGATTAGGTTATCCGAAAAGTTTTATTGTCATCGATACCGATGATGAAAAAGAAATGCTGCAACGCATTTTTGCGGACATGAAAATTTCTCTGCGTGAAACGACGATGCAGCGGACAATCGATGAAGTGCTCGAAGCGGGCAAAATGACCGATGCGTATATCGATGAATTTTTACGGATTAGCGCTGAAGAATTGCTGCAAAAAATTGCGGATGAGCCGGACAAAAAACGTCAAATATTTTTCCGCTATCTTTACGAGCAAAAGAAAAATTTTGGACTAGATTTTAACGATCTTATCAATTTTACGGCGTACATTTTGGAAAAATTTTCGGAAGCGCGAGAACATTGGCAGAATCGCATTCAGTATGTGATGGTCGATGAATTTCAAGATGTGAGCAAGAAGCAATATAAAATTGCGCAAATTCTTTCGGCGAAGCACGGCAATCTTTTTATCGTGGGCGATAGCGATCAGACAATTTATTCGTGGCGCGGATCGCATGTGCGTTTATTCTTGGATTTTGATAAAACTTATCCGCAGTCCAAAACGATAATTCTCAAAGAAAATTATCGCAGCACGCCGCAGATTTTAAAAGCTGCCAACGAATTGATTTCGCATAATGCGGTGCGTTTTCCGAAGGAATTACACGCGAATCACGCCGACGGAAAAAAGCCGATTTATTTTCACGGCAAAGATCAAAAAGCCGGATCGAATTGGATTGCAGATACGATTGGAAAGCTCGTTTCCGAAGGCGCTAATTTAGGCGACATCGCAATTCTTTATCGCGCGCATTCGATGTCGCGACCGGTGGAAGAAATTTTAATTCAACGCAAAATTCCGTATCGCATTCTCGCGGGCATTTCATTTTACGAACGCCGAGAAATCAAAGATGTCATCGCATATTTGCGAATGCTCACGACACAAGATGACATTGCATTTTTGCGAACAATCAATTCTCCGCCGCGGAAAATCGGCAAAAAGAAATTGGAATTTTTAAAAGAATATGCGCAAGAAAATCGAATTTCTTATTACAACGCATTGCTTGAAAATTTAGAAAGCGCTGTTTTCAAAGGCACCGCTGCAAAGAAATATGTGGACGCGATTACGAATACGCGAAAAGGTTTAGAGAATAAACGCATCGACGATGTGCTCGATGAAATTTTAGACTTGTCCGGTTACACGGAATTTTTGCGGATGGACGCTGACCAAGATCGTTTGGATAATGTCGCCGAATTAAAGCAAGCGATGGAAATTGCAGCAAAAGATCCGGACGCAAATCTCGAAGATTTTTTATCGCGCGTTGCGCTCTACGGCATGTTGGATAAAGAAGACCGCACGAATTCGGTGAAGCTCGTCAGCGTGCATTCGGCAAAGGGTTTGGAATTTCCGAATGTCTTTATCGTCGGGCTTTCGGAAGGCATGTTCCCAAGCGCAAAAATTGAAACTCTCGAAGAAATGGAAGAAGAACGCCGCATCGCTTATGTCGCTTTTACGCGGGCAAAAGAGCGTTTGTTCTTAACGGAAAATGAAGGCGGTAGCATCGGCAGCCGTTTTCCTTCGCGATTTATTTTTGATGCGGGCGAAGAAAATTTGGAAATGGTAAATCCGCTGCCCGATGATTTAAAAGCAGAAGCTCTGCAAAAAATTCAGCAGAGCATTGAGCACATGACGCTTTTGCAAAATTTATTTTTTGTCGGCGATCGTGTGCTGCACAAAATTTTTGGCGAAGGCACGATTGTGGAAATCGATAATGCGGCATCGGCTTACGTCATTCAATTTGATCAATTAGCGACGACGCGCAGTTTACAATTCACCGCAAAATTAGAACGGGTGCAAGGATGAAGTCGCTCGTCTGCGATTTCTCGGGAATATACCGTGAACAAAAATTTTGCAACGGAGAAAATTTTCGCTGGTTAGATTGTTCAAAAATTCGCGGCACCGATTGTTATTTAGACGACGAAGCGAAAGCAGAAATTCAAAAAATTTTTGCGCAAGAAGAATTGCGAAATATTCATTTTATCGATTCGGGCAATTATCATTATCTTTCGAAATTGTGGACGGACCGCATCCAAGAAAAATTTAACTTGCTCGTTTTCGATCATCATTCGGATATGCAAGCGCCTGCGTTTGAAGGCATTCTTTCTTGCGGCGGTTGGGTAAAAGCGACGCTCGATGAAAATCCGTTTTTGCAAAATGTTTTTCTTTTTGGAATCCGCGAAGATCATGCGCTCGCCATAGAAAAAAAATATCGCAGTCGCGTTTTTGTAAAAACCGAAACGGAATGCGCCCAAGAAAATTTTGAATACGAATTACCCGCAGAGGCGTTGAGTTTTCCCGTTTACATTTCGCTCGATAAAGATGCGCTTCCCGAAAATGAATTAAAAACGAATTGGGATGCGGGCAGTTTTCCTCTGAAAAAATGGGAAAAAGTTTTGCAAAAATTTATCGGAAAAAATTCTGTCTTGGGAATTGATATTTGCGGCGAGCCTTCGCTTCAAAGAGAATTTTCAGAAGATTTAGAACAAAGTAATCAAATCAATTTCCGCTTAGAAAAATGGCTGCGGAAACTTTTTGAATAAAAAAAAGCCGCAAGTTTTTTGCTTGCGACTTTCCCTGGATGTAATTTCTAAAAATTGAGTTTTGGATTAGCCTTCGAAAAGCCAAGTCGAAAGGTAACGTTCGCCGGTATCGGGGAGAAGTGCGACGATTGTTTTGCCTTTATTTTCGGGGCGCTTTGCAATGGTGAGCGCCGCTTCGAGAGCAGCTCCCGAAGAAATGCCGACGAGCAAACCTTCTTCTTTGGCGGCGCGGCGAGCGATTGTCCCCGCTTTCACGTCATTCGTCAGATAAATTTCGTCGATGATTTTCGGGGCGTAAACTTTCGGCACAAATCCCGGACCAATGCCTTGAATTTTGTGCGGGCCTGCGGGCTTTCCCGAGAGAACTGCAGAAGTGTCCGGTTCGACGACGACGATTTTCACATTCGGATTCTGGCTCTTGAGATAAGTTCCAACGCCGGTAACGGTTCCGCCGGTTCCTGCAGCCGAAACGAAAATGTCCACTTTGCCTTCGGTATCTTTCCAGATTTCCGGGCCAGTTGTTTTGATATGCGCTTCGGGATTTGCAGGGTTTTCAAATTGCTGCGGAATGAAAGAACCCGGAGTTTGTGCTGCGATTTCGTTTGCCTTTGCGATAGCGCCTTTCATGCCGGATTTGCCGTCGGTTAAGACGAGTTCTGCGCCGAGAGCGGCGAGAAGTTTGCGGCGTTCAATGCTCATCGTTTCGGGCATCGTGAGAATAATGTGGTAGCCTTTTACTGCGGCGACGTAAGCGAGTCCGACGCCGGTGTTTCCGCTGGTCGGTTCGATAATCACAGAACCCGGTTTGAGTTTGCCTGCTTTTTCGGCGGATTCGATCATCGCGAGAGCGACGCGGTCTTTCACGCTCGAAAGCGGGTTGAAAGATTCAACTTTGACGTAAACTTCGGCTTCGCTATCGTTCAATTTGTTGATGCGGACGAGCAGAGTATTTCCAATGAGATCGGTAATTTTATTGACTTTCATGTTTTCTCCTTGTTGTTTCCGCAGATAATATAAAATGAAAATTTCTCTCCGGCAAGAGTTAATTCCTATTTTTTTAATAATTTTTGTATCATTTCAAAAACGATGATTTTTGAGGCTTTAAAACAAAAAAGCGAAGATTCCGCAGAACCTTCGCCTTGAATTTTGAAGAGATAAATTATTGGAGACGAACCGGAACCGTGGTGCGGTTGCTGCCGAGTTTCATCACGACAAATCCTGCGCCGCGGTAATTGGTTTCGAGCATCACCGAGTTTGTTCCCGCAGAGGTTGTAAAGCTCTTCGATGCGACGATTTGACCCTTTCCGTTAACGAGAGTGAGGGAGGCGCGAATTGCTCTGTTTGCGGCAATTTGACGCGGTTGCACTGCACTTGTTTGCGGAACGAGAATGCCGGTTGCAACGCCTTCGATTGTCGGCGTTTTCTTGTTGAAGTTTTGCAAGGTGTCAACGGAACCGTCAGCTTTGTGCAAGAGGAGATTATCCATTTCGAGAGTTCCCGAAAGTTGTGCGCCGTAAACATTGATGCCGATGGCGTTCACCTTGTTTTTGCTTTCGATGTCAAGTCCAGTGGAGTTTAATGGAATCACGTATGTTTTCCATGTAGAGCTCACATCGCTTTCCGGGATGTTGTAATCATTCCATGTCCAAGAAGAACCGCTCATCGCAAAAACGCTAACCGATGTCCAAGCATATCCGTTGCAAGCTTCAGCAGTGCCAGTGCAAGGACCCGTGGATTTTACATCGATTTTCGCTTGGAACGAAACGGCTGTATATTGACTCCAATCCACACCGCCTAAGTCAATGCGGATGGTTCCAACTTCAGAAGAATCGCTTTGCTTTGAAGTGTAAGTGACCTTGAGCATCTTATCCGAAGAATCGAGACTTGCTTTCACAAATTGATCGATGGAGTTGCCGGCTAAGGTGTCCATGCCGTAAGCTTTACGCATCGCATTCAAAACTTCGTAGTCCACAACGTCGCCCACATTTCCTGGGTTCTTATCGGTTTGGCGGCGGATAATCGTCATGTTATGATTGTCTTCAGCACCGGTATCCCAAATGCACGGAATAATTCCGTTTTCCTTTGCTGCTTTAACGGTGTAGCCGTACCAAGCTGCGCGACCTTGTAAATGGAGCTTCAAATTTTCGCCCGAGATTTCTTCTAAGCGTTTGATTGCGCCCATTTCGCCAATCACAACAGGAATATTCTTCGAAGTGAATGCGGTTTTGAGTTTGTCGAATTGCTGGTCGATATGCGCTTTGGAACCGAGACTGCTAACGGTTGCGCCCATATTGTGCTTCGTATCGGTCGTAGAATTCATGCCGTCCCAATAGAAGAACTGCGCGCCCCAAGATTCATCTTTTTCCATGAGCGAATACTGATACGGATAGAAGTGAGCTTCTGCCATGGTGTAGCCGTCGCCTGCGGGGTCTGTCGGATATTCGGCAACCAAAAGATTGTACATGTCGATTTCGGTGCGAGGCATTTGCACGACCACGGTACGGGTCGCGTTATTTCCGCCGGTTGCGCGGACAGCTCTGAGGCACGCTTCGTGATACTTTCTTAAAACCTTCATGCGGGCATCGTCAAAAGCGTATTGTCCACTAGCAAGCCACGGGTCGTTTACACCCGGTTCGTTTGCTGAGGCAAAAATCAAGTGTTCATCGTAGTCGTTGTTAAACTTTGTTGCAATCTGCTTCCAGTAGCTTTCCTGCTTTGCTGCAATTTCAGCAGCATTCACGGAGACTTTCCCGGAGGCGATGCCATCATAACCTTCGCCGTCAAAAACGTGGTTTTCGAGCCAGCCACCGTCCCAGTGAATATTCAAAATCGCATACATGCTTCGTCAATCACATAATCGACGACGGTTTTTACAGAATCGAGCCAACTTGCGTTAATCGTGCCGTTTGTTGCGTGAGAATCCCAAGCGCAAGGAATGCGGACGGTGTTAAATCCCAATTTTTTAATCGACTGAACATATTCCTTCGTCGGGAATGGGTTTCCCCAACCGGTCGGATCGTTCGGAACTTCCATCGTATTGCCGATGTTGTAACCCAAACCCATTGGAGTTACCAGTTCAGAGGAATGCGGGAGCGCAAATGCAGATGTTGCAAAAGCAGCGGCCAAAGTAAGCGGAATCCATTGTTTCATAGGAAAACCTCGTGAAAAGTGAACGTTACAAATTTATGCTTTTTCCATCTTTTTCAGGCAAATGTAAACTTTTGTTAATCGCAAAGAATTTTGCAATTTTTGCATAAAACGCGGGCTTTGACATTTTGTCCATGAAACTAAAAACATTCATCTTGGAAAAAGAAGTGCGAAATGTATTTTAAGAGAGATGATTTTATCGGCAGACATAACGGATTACCGTGATTTTCTCAAAGCCTATTACGAGAAGCGTAAAAAGGAATTGCCTTTTTATTCTTATCGGATGATGGGCGATAAACTGGGGCTTGATTCGAGCTACTTGTATCGTGTGCTGCAAAAAAAGCATCATTTGCCTGCGCATGCGCTCCAAGCGGCGAAGGAAATGCTCAATCTTTCTGGGCGTTCTGCGGAATTTTTTGATTTGTTGTATTCGGCAGCGGTGACGAAAGATGCCGCGCAAAAAGAAGAATTGATGGCGAAAGCCGTTGCCCTCGGCGATGTCGAACGGCATAGTTTACAAGCAGCGGAATTAAAACTTCTTGAAAATTGGTGGATTCCTGCGGTTCGCGCTTACTTAGAATTGAACGGTGGAGTCGTCAACATCAAACAAATCGCCAAAGATATTTGCCCGCCGATTTCCGAAGAACAAGCCAAAGAAGCGATTGAAATTTTAAAAAGCGTCGGCTTAGTCAAAAAATTAGCATCGGGAAAACTCGCATTAACCGATGCGCATTTGACTGTCGGCGGTCCCGAAAAAGCGCAAGCGGTGCGGAATTTTCAAAAGCAAGCATTAAAGCTTGCGAGCGATGCCTTGGAAAATATTTCTGCAGAAGAACGCAATATTTCCACTCTCACACTCTCTGTCGATCAAGAAGGATTTGAAGATCTCGGCGATATGATAAAAGAATTTCGCCGTCTCGTCCAAAAAAGAGTAGATTCAATAAAGAATCCTGATCGGGTGATGCAGCTATCGATGGCGTTCTATCCGGTTGCAAGGGCGAGGAAAAAATGAAGTGGATTTGGGTGATGAGTTTGGTTGCGCTGAGTGGTGTCATCGCAGCATGTTCAAATGATACTACAGCGGGTTCAACGTTTGAAACGGAGAATTCCATTGCGAAAATTTTGTTAAAAAATGCAGACGGAACGCCTGCCGCCAAAAAATCTGTCGCCATTCGCGATGAAAATGCATTGATTTCTATTGAAAAAAATTCGAATTCTTATTCTGTGTGGGATAGCATTTCTTCTGTTTATGAGACGGACGAAAATGGCATCGCTTGGGTGCGGCAAATTGCATCGGGAAATTATATCGTCGAAGCTTTAGAATATTCAAATCAAAATGTTTTTGTCGCAGTCAGTCGATTCTCCATTCCGAAAACTCCTTTGGATTCGAGCGTTTCGGTAACGCTTTTTCTCGATTTGGCGACGACTCTTTCGGGTGAAATTCAATCTGATAAATCGCCGATTGTTTTGCAAATTCGCGGTACCTCATTTTGGACGGTTGCCGATTCCCTCGGGCATTTTACATTTGACGTCGTTCCCCAAGGAAAATTTGACATTGTAATGCTTTGCCAAGGAGAAATTCTTTCGGAACAAGAAGTTGAAATTCAAGAAGAAAACGAAAAAGTTTTCTTCAAAGATTCGACGATGAAAGAAATTCCGATGGATACAATTCCGCAAGATACAACTCCCGAAGTGAAAGCGTATGTCTTGGACGATTTTGAAGACAGTACTTTGCTTTGGTATCGTTCTACTTCGAAATATGCGACGGCAAAATTGGAACGCGATTCGGCAGGACTTGGCCGAAAAGGATTCGTTGCGCATTTTAGCAGCACGAATGATTCCGTCGGCAATTGGGCTTTGATGGGACGCTATATCGGCGAAACCGATATGAGTCATGTAGATTCGGTGACATTCTGGGCGCGCGGAGAAGTGAATGGAAAAATTTCTTTTGCCTTTGATGTTTTAGCCGATAGTACTGCGACTTATGACAGCGGCAAATCGTGGCAACATTTTGAATTGGATTCTGTGTGGACGCATTATACAGTAACGCCTGAAATTCTTCTCCCCGCAGATAGCATCGGCGGAAATATCGGCTGGGATGCCGTGAAAACTCACGTCACGAACATTTCGTTCTTCGGTGGCGCGGGCGGTGAATTTTGGCTAGACGATGTCGTATTTTATACTTCGGAAAAAGTTGAAAAATAAAAAAACGCGAAAGTTGGGCTCAACTTTCGCAGTTTAGTTTAACGCGCTTTTTTATAAGGCTTTAATTTCGTCAATCGAGAGACCGGTGACTTCGGCAATCGTTTCAACGGAAACGCCTTTTTTCAAGAAACCTTTGGCGAGGGAACGCGTATTTTGGCGAATTCCTTCCGCACGGCCTTTGGAAAGCCCCAGAGAAAGTCCTTCCTTACGCCCTTTGGAAAGTCCTTTAGAAAGCCCTTCCTTACGACCTTTGGAAATTCCTTCCGCAAGCGCCTCAGCCTGCCTTTGGCGAAAGACATCGCCCGCGCTGACGAAACCATATTTTTGTCCGATGCTTACGAATGCCACGTTCAACTCCTCGAGGACTTTATCGTCCAAGAACTCCTTTAAATATAATGAAATTTTTTCCAAAAGGTTTTTGGCTTC
>NZ_QGHD01000012.1 GCF_003148885.1 Hallerella porci
GTCACGCTTTCTTAATCAATTCTATTGACTAGAGCATCACTCAAGCACATCTCCAAATCCTTCAATAAGCCAGTCCGAATCTCGTTCGGAGTGTTACTCAACTTCTCGTTGAGTGGCGCCAATTATAGAAATCTAAATCCGTTTGGCAAGGGCTGTTTTCAATTTTTTTTCCTTTTTACGCTTATTTTTTGCTTGTAACGGCTATTTCCGATGTATTTGCGTGGTGTTTTCCGATTTTTCGCCGGTTGTTCACAAGTTGTACACCTTGCCCATGGCAGAGTTTGAGAACTTAGAGCTTAGAACTTTGATCTTAGAAAATTCTAAGCTCTAAAATCTAAGTTCTAAGATCTTGCATTACCGCGCGAAGCGCTAGTTTCAATGCACTATTAGCCAATGCACAATTGAGAATTAGGCGCGCCTTTGGTGCGCTTGTTATAAACTGCAGCGAAGCTGCCTAACTTTATAATTGTTAATTGTTAATTATCCATTATAAATTGAATCCAAGCGGGCTTTCTCTTTTGCGAACGCAAAAGGGAATCTCATTTCTAATTATAAAAGACTTTCTGCGGAATAGTTTTGCGGCTTCGCTGCGGTTTAAATGCGAAAGTTCAAAACTCTTTTACAACGCGAGAAACGCGGCTTTGAGTTCGCGGGCAGCGGCTTCCGGGTCCGACGATTTCTGAATAGCCGAAACGGCGCAAATGCCTGCGATTCCTGTTCCGCGAAGGACGCCGATGTTCTCCTTGTTGAGGCCGCCGATAGCGTTCACGGGAATGGGAACTGCCTTCACAATTTCTTTGAGCGTTTCGACGCTCGTAAGAATTGTCACCACCTTAGTCGTCGTCGGATAAATTGCCCCCACGCCGAGATAATCCGCACCCTGCTTGTACGCTTCAAGCGCCTGCGGCACCGTCTTTGTGGTTGCGCCCACAATTTTATTCGGACCCATGAGTTTTCTCGCCATCGCGACGGGCATATCGGTTTGCCCTACATGAACGCCTTCGGCTCCAATGGCAAGCGCAACATCGACACGGTCGTCGATAATCAAAGGCACCTTGTAACGCGCAGTAATCTCGTGCACGTTTGCGGCTAGTTCCAAATATTCTCTCGTCGATTTATTCTTTTCGCGGAGCTGGATTATCGTTGCCCCGCCCTTGCACGCGGCTTCTACCGAAGGCAGAAATTTTTCTGCACTCACCGAAGAACTATCCGTAATAAAGTAAAGAGTCGTGTCTAACATTTTTCGTCTCAAAAAGAATGGCAATTTTTCTCGGTTTAAACATACAAGTAATCGTTGAGCACGGGCTGTAATCCCTCGCCGCTAATGTCTTTGTACATCGTGTTAAAGCTGCGCGAATCGCTGATTTCAAATTGCTCATCGCCTTCGTTTGCGGTGTCAGCAGCTTGCGCTTCGGCAGGTGTCGAAGCATTCGCCGAGGAAGAAACTTTGCTCGCGTTTCCCTTTGCCATCGCAGCATTTTCTTCAGCTGTGCGCGGTTTACAATCTTCCTCTTTGTATTTGCTTTCGTGATCACCAATTCCGGTAGAAACTCCTGCCGAAATTTTGGTGGCGCAAATTTTTACGATACCGTTGCGGAATTCTTTGGTTTCGCGACTCGAAACGGTAATCCCCACAAACGGCATGAAAATTCGGTAAGCGCAAAGCACTTGGCAAAGTTCTTTTTCGTGAACATCGAGCGGATTAATTTTATCGTTATTCACAATCGGGCGAAGGCGCGGACACGAAAGACTCATTTCGGCGTGCGGATATTTCTTTTGCAAATAATATACGTGCAACGCACTCGCGAGAGCATCCTTACGAAAATCCGAGAGGCCGAGCAAAGCCGAGAAACCGCAGCCACGCATGCCGCCCATGAGGGCGCGTTCCTGCGAATCAAAACGATACGGATAAATTCGCTTGTGACCGAGCAGGTGAAGTTGTTCGTAGCGGATTTTGTCATAGGTTTCTTGGAAGACGGTCACATAATCCACGCCGCATTCATGAAGATATTTGTATTCGTCCGTGTTCATCGGGTAAACTTCGACGCCCACCATGCGGAAATATTTATGGGCTAATTTACAAGCTTCTCCGATATATTCGACGCTGCTTTTCGCGCGGCTTTCACCCGTTAGCAAAAGGATTTCTTCCATGCCGCTATCTGCGATGACTTTCATCTCGTGTTCCACTTGTTCCATCGAAAGCTGCATCCGCTTGATATGATTGTAACAGTTGAAACCGCAATAGATGCAGTAATTTTCGCAGTAATTCGCAATGTAAATCGGCGTAAAGAAATAGACGCTGTTGCCAAAATGTTTGCCCGTTTCGATTTTCGCCTTTTGCGCCATTTCTTCGAGGAATGGAGCCGCCGCGGGCGAAAGCAACGCCTTAAAATCTTCGACGCTACACGTATTATGTTCTAATGCACGCTTCACATCGGCTGCGGAATATTTTGAATAATCGTAATTATCGACCTGAGCCATCACCCGATTATAAACATCGGATTTGATGACTTCCATTCCCTTCATGTATTCCATGAAATTTGTTCGTGAACTCGGGTCATTTTCTAGACGGTGTTTGCGTTCGAGTGCCGCTGGGGAAAGCGTTTCGGAATCAATAAAATAGCGTTCGTCGTGATAATCTTTCATAATGATTTGAATGAATTAAAATTTTTCAGTTTTACGATTTTAATCTCTCAAAAATCCGGTAAGCGGATCGCTTGCACTCGCACCGCGCACAAGTACGCGGCCAAGGCCTGCTAAGTAAGCTTCTCGGCCCGATTCAATTGCCTTTTTGAAAGCCGTCGCCATCCGCGTCAAATCGCCCGCGGTCGCAAGCGCTGTATTCGCCATGACCGCAGCCGCACCCATTTCCATCGCGGCGCAAGCTTCGGACGGTTTACCGATACCCGCGTCCACGATAATCGGGAGCTCAATTTCGTCGATGAGAATTTGGATAAAATCCTTCGTCGAAAGTCCGCGATTCGAACCGATTGGCGACGCAAGCGGCATCACCGCAGCCGCTCCGGCGTTCACCAAATCGCGGGCGATGTTCAAATCCGGATACATATACGGCATCACGACAAATCCTTCTTTCGCTAAGATCTCGGTCGCTTTTACCGTTTCGTAATTATCGGGAAGCAGATACTTTGTATCGCGCATAATTTCAATTTTCACAAAGTCGCCGCAGCCAAGTTCACGGGCGAGGCGCGCAATGCGAACGGCTTCGTCGGCGTTGCGAGCGCCCGAAGTATTCGGAAGGAGCGTCGCACTTTTCGGAATGTAATCGAGAATATTTTCGTGTTCCTTGGTATTTGCGCGGCGAACGGCGCAAGTGATGATTTCAGCGCCAGCGTACTGCACCGCAGCTTCAATGAGCTTGAGCGAATACTTGCCCGAGCCCAAAATAAAGCGGGAATGAAGTTCGTGTCCGCCGATAAAAAGCGGGTCGTTTTTCAAGTTTTCATTTTCCATTTTTAATGTCCTTTTTTATTAAATGCTAGATCCTACCCCAAAGGGCTTAATTCAACTAAGGAACTAAAGTTCCAAGTTTCATATATCGCTACGCTCAGGATGACACGTTGAGCTGTCTAGACGACTCCTTGAGCTGTCTGGATGACATCATAGGGCCACTCGACAGCGTTTCTGTTTCAAATCCACAAATGATTCGGATGGTGGTGATCGCCTGATGCGCTGCGCAAAGCATGACTCGCGGGGCAATGAGTCCAATGCCTGCATTTACATCGCTTTTTCCGTCTCCGCATAAAAAAAATTTTTTTGAAATGCGTCGCGTCGTAATTTCATTTGCTTCGCCAAAGCCCGCCATTCCAGAAGCTGCCACCAAAAACTGTTGCTTGTCCAAATTTCCTTGACTGGCAAGTTCTGCGTTGCGCTCGAGGATTGCGTTCACAAGCATTGCTTTGGCTTCGGGATTATCAAAAGCTTCGCAGACAACATTTGCCTGCCCGATGAGCGTTTCCACATTTTCGGGAATCATCCGTTCCGTATGCGATTCAATTTCTAAGTAAGGCGCAATTTCTTTTAAGTTTTCGGCAAGGGCAATCGACTTTTCCTCGCCGACTTGAGAAACTTTATATTGTTGGCGGTGCAAATTCGTCACATCGACCGTATCGAAATCGATGAGAATCAATTTGCCCACTCCCGCTCGTGCAAGAGAAATCGCAATGTTCGAACCAAGCCCGCCGAGCCCGCAAACGGCGACCGTCGCCGCTTGAAGTTTCGCCACGTTTTCTTTCCCTTGCCGCTCGACAAGAGCTGCAAGCATCTGTTCTCGCGAGATTTTACAAGAAGACATTAGCCGCCTCCCATAAAGCTCACAATTTCAAGATTATCCCCATCCGAAAGAAGCGTTTCCGCGTATTTTTATTTTGGTACGATTTCGTAATTGCGTTCGACAGCAATCCGTTTGCAATCGTAATCCGTAGTCTTCAGATATTCTGCGACGGACTTGCCTGCAAAAGACTTTCCGTCGGCTTCAATATCAACACCATTTACCTTTATCACGTTACCTCCGTTGGCATTATCCAAATCAGGTTCGGTCGAAGTTTTCAACTTCCTCTCAGCCGGTTACACCAGCTCCCGTGTGAAATAAATTTAGAAAATTAGAAATGAGGGGTGAGTGCGCACGGCTTCGCCTTCGGCGAGTTAGGAATGTTAAGGCGACTTCGCTGCGGCAAGGCTTTTAACATGTCAAATTCGTTCTTGCAACGCTGCGGGAAGGCTTTTTAAATGAGAAATGTAGATGATGGCGCGCCGGGGTTTTGAGAACTTAGAGCTGAGAGCTTTGATCTTAGAAAACTCTAAGCTCTAAGATCTTGCATTACCGCGGGAACTCATTTTTAAAACTTTTTGGCTTAATGTGAACTGCTAGATCCGTTCACTTCACCTTCGGCTCCGTTCAGGATGACACGGCGGTTGTGCCTACGGCTTCACTCAGAATGACTTAGAGTTTGTCATCCCTTCGCAATGCCCTGCGTGTATAGAAGTAAAACCATATTTTTAGGCTACTTGAGCAAAAATCCAGTCGCCCAAATAAACGGAGCTGATACAACAGAAGAAATTGAATGGAGAAAGGAATGATGCTTTATCAATTCTGAATGGATTTCACTTCCACTTTCGCGATGTATTTTCCTTTTGCCATTTCTCCGATTTTCATATCTAAATTCGTAATTCCTGCGTGGACATTGCCCGTAAATTTTTTCACGATGCGACCTTGCAAATCGAGCACATAGACTTTGGCAAAGCCTGCGCGCGGGCTAAATAATTCGCCAGTTCTTAAATTGAATTGCGCTTGATTTTCAAAATGTAAATTGCGCACAAAAATTCCTGTCGTCGTATCCACTTCAGTCGTATCAATCGTTGCGGTATCAATAATCGCTGTATCGATTTTAGATGAATCGTTCACCACTAAAATGGCTTCACGGCTGATGTTTTCTATCGCTCCGACCGTTTTCACTTTATAGGTAAAAGTTCCCGCTTGCGTTGGCGTTCCCGAAATGTAAATTTTCGATTCGCTCACTTTGGTAAGCGTATCAATGCCCGCGGGCATTCCCGAAATTTTTACGCCCGAGCATCCGCTAAATGCATACGCAAAAGGCACAATCGATTCGCCCAAAGTAATCGTTTGATATTGCGAGCCTGCGCCATTTTTCACAATCGACGCTTGAACATTTGAGCTCGACGAAGTCGGCGCCGCTGACGATGAACTTTTTGCCGTTGAACTTGACGAAACCGGCGTAATATTCGAAGGTTCGACTAAGACTTCGATGCGTCCCGTATAATCCGAGCCGTCGTTTCCTTTGACGTTATACTTAAACGAAGCGAGTCCTGTAAAATTTGCCGCCGGTTTGAATTTTGCAACGCTTCCATTTTCTAATGTCACAGTTCCACTCTTCGCATCGCTCACTTGATAAGTCGGCGCTGCATCTTGGAATCCTTTTGTGATTTTTTTCAAATCAAATTTCACTTCGGAATTTTGAAGCACGCGCGTGTGCATGGCGCCAAGCCAGTTGATATATTTTTCAATTCTTAAATAGCCGTCCGATTCTTTTGTCGTCGCATCATCTTTGTTTGCATTATACCCCATCGCTTTTTCAAAATAATCAGGAATGCCATCTTTATCGGAATCGGTTTCTGCTTTTCCCGTAATCACTTCTCCCCAACCGTTATTCGTTTTGATTCCCATTGCAGAAACGCTTTTAACAAGAGCGCCCGCTTTCCCTAATGTGCTCGCTTGATACCAAATTAACGAATCGATATCGTCGTAAGGAAGCACGCCGCTTTGCGAATTCACATAGCGCCACGCCGTTTGCGCATTTAAAATCGGACAATTTTTCGTCACATCGCTCCAAGGTTCATTTAAGAGATTTCCGACTCCTTGATACCACGAAACTTTTGTGCCCGAGCCGTTTAATTTTCCGTCGCGGTTGTTGTCGACCATGTTTCCGCTTTCGTAAATGCTCTGATTTTTATCGACTTGAAACCAAGTGTTTGAACCTTTCGGACCGTAGACAAAATAATTGTTGATAATATCGTGTTTGAATTTTGTGCTCGTGTGCGTCGTGTAGCCCGCTTCGTAATTGTAATGCACGTTGTTCACAAAAATATCGTTGATTTTATCGAGCGGATTTCGGTTGTGCGTATTGATGAAAGCGTTATAATACCACGCCCAAGTGCCATCGACCGATTCGATATGCGCGCCGAATTGCTGACCGATTGGATTTGCAATTAAAGAATTTTGAACCGTGATTCCTGTGATTCTGTAATTGGCGTTATCCGATGAACCGCCGAAATTATTCCACGGCGCAAGTTCTACGGAACAGTGATCGATGATTACATTTTTAGAATCGTAAAGATTCAACGCATCATCTTTTGTGGACGCTGTATTTTCTCCGGGGCGAATGCGCAAATAACGAATGATAATGTTGGATTGTTTTCCCGTTGAAAGTTTTCCGCCGTGAATCGCAATGCCTTCGCCCGGAGCGGTTTGTCCCGCAATGGTGATATTGCTTTTAATGGAAACCGCCGTTTTCAAATTGATAATTCCCGAGACATCAAAGACGACGATGCGATTACTTTGCGAAACCGCATCGCGAAAAGAGCCCGCGCCCGAATCATTTAAATTGGTCACATGATAAACTTTTCCATTGCGTCCTCCGGTAACATTTGCACCAAAGCCCAACGCCTCGGGAAAAGCGAGCGGTTCTGCGCCCGCATTCGTCAAGCCCAAAATGGAAAAACAAAGTACAGCCGATAAATTTTTCAAACAAAAACGCATAACCAATCCTTTTTGGAATAAATCTACTTTGCGTTTTTTCTTTTGACGAGAGCTGTTCGAGGAAAGAGTTGTCTATAGACTACGCGACACTTTGTGCCATTTCCAATTTTAAATTTTATCCATTTTCCGAATTTCGCCGGGGCGCAAATCGCCCAAAGTCCAATTTCCAATGCGAACGCGGATAAGGCGCAAAACTTCGATTTCAAATGTTTGCAAGATGCGACGAATTTCGCGATTTTTTCCTTCGTGTAAAATGACTGCAATCCAACAATTTTTTTCTCCGCGTCGTAAAATGCGAACTTTTTCCATGCGCATTTTTTCGGGAGAATTTCCAAAAATTCGCGGTGGCACAAGAACGCCTTTTTGCATTTGCGTCAATTCTTCTTCGGTCGGCTCACGAGAAATGCAAACGTGATATTCTTTTTCGAAATGCGTTTCGGGCGCAAGAATTTTGTCGGCGAATGCGGTATCGTTTGTAAAAAGCAGCAAGCCTTCGCTCGCTTTGTCCAATCGTCCAATCGGAAAAACATGCTGCTGCATTTTTCCTTCGAGTAAATCCATCACCGTTTTGCGGCCTTTTTCATCGGACGCCGTCGTCACAATTCCTCGCGGTTTATTCATCGCAAAATAAACGAATGCCGTTTCTAAAACGAGTTTTCCATCGACTGCGATTTTTGCATTTTTTGCGGTCGGCGTTTCGGGATTCCTAACAATTTTTCCGTTGAGTGAAACGCGACCATTTCGCACAAGTGCTTCGGCTTGCGAGCGGGAACAATATCCGCGTTTATTTAAAACGCGTGCGATGCCAAAAAATTTTTCCATTTGAATTCCGTTTTTAATTTAGACAATTCTTTGCGAACAAATGAAAATGTTCCTAAAATTCATTCTCTTTTGAAATGCATTTTTCCAATTCGATTTTTCTTTTTTAAAATTGAAGAGAACTTAAAAATTGGAGATCCGATGAAAAAAATTCTTCTCGCATTACTCGCTCTTTTCTGCGTTAACGCTTTTGCTGCGTCACCCGCTTACGAAACCATTTCGTGGGATAAAGCAATCGAAATGAAAAAGAAAAATAAAACCGCATTATTTGTAGATGTGCGGACACCGGGCGAAGTTTCGCAAGGAACTGTTGCGGGTTCGATTAACATTCCTCTTCAACAAATTCAAGAACGCTTCGGCGAACTTCCCAAAGATAAAATCCTTCTCGTTTTTTGCCGCAGCGGAAAACGCAGCCAAGCGGCTTCGGAATTTTTAACGGCGCAAGGTTACACGAAAATTTATAATGTCGACGGCGGATTTTTAGCAGCGCCGCCAGCGGCTGCATTTAAGTAAGAAAAAATTTTTGTTCCGATTTTCACCCGTTCTTCTGCGATGTAGAGGAGCGGGCTTTTTTGTATTTCGGGGCGCAAGCGCACAAAATCTTTTTCGGTGATGACGATGATTTGCCCGCGAGAAATTTCTTGTAAAATGTTCGCTTCGTAATTTTTCGCATGATCGGGAAGAAAACGAAAATGCGAAACGCGAGCTCCAAAATTTTTAACATCGCGCACAAAACGTTCGGGATTTCCAATTCCCACAACGACAGCACATTCCGCATTTTGCGGCAAACTTTCGCCCTTTGCGTTCTGAATTTTTTCGATGAAAAATTGCACGCATTCGTCTTCGGTAATTTTTGATTTTTCTGCGGCAGAAATTTTTTCAGAACAAATAATTTGCTTCGTCAATTTTCCTAGCGGATGATCTTTTTCAAGGCTCACGCATTTGCCCGCGGGAATTAAATCGCTGATTTTTTTGGCGCATTCATTCCAGCGTAAAATGAAAATATTTGCGCCGACAAATCGCGAATCTTCTAAACCGCCGTCCGAAAGAATGACGTCGAATTTTCCGTCGATTTTTTGGGCGACTGCATAACGGTTCTGCGTTTTGAAAAGAGAAACTGCGGGAACTTTTTTTGCGATGAGCTTGCATTCGTCCCAAGCGGCGCTGTGGCAAAGAATTGCCACGCGGAGTCCCTCCGCGGAAAAACGCTTCGCAAGTTCAATGGTAAGTGGCGTTTTTCCAGCGCCGCCCGCAAGAAATGACCCGAGAATTATCACGGGACTTTTCAGCGCTTCTTTCGGGCGGTAAATCGTTTTGCGCAAAAGCAGATAGCCTGTGCGATATAAACACGCAAACGCAAATTTTAACGGGAAAAATTTCACCGCATTAAATTAGAAATTCCATTTTTTGGATTCTTAAAACGAAAATGGAAAATCAAAAAATTTTCTGGACCTTTCTTTTTTTACTTTTTAATCAAAACTTTTTCAAAGGTAAAACTATGCGCATTCTCGTGTTAAACTGCGGAAGTTCTTCCGTCAAATTTGCCGTCATTGATACGGAAAAGAAAGAATCTCTTTCGAATGGTCTTGTTGAAAATATCGGTGTCAACGGACACTTTAAAGCAAAAGGCCCCGAAGGCAAAGCGGAATTTCATTTCGATTGCCCGACTCACAAAGAAGCTGTGATCGAAGTGCAAAAATTTCTCACTTCGCAGAAACTCATCAACACCATCGAAGCGGTCGGTCACCGCGTCGTTCATGGCGGAAAATACATTAAGTCGGAACCGGTGACGCAAGAACTCATCGATTACATCCGCAGCATTATTTTGTTTGCGCCGCAACACGAAGGCGCTCACGCGACAGGAATGGAAGTCGCCAAAGAAATTTTCCCGACTCTTCCGCAGCTCGCTGTTTTCGATACCGCATTCCATCAGACGATGCCGCGCAAAGCTTTCCTCTACGGCATTCCGTATTCCTATTACGAGAAATATCAAATTCGCCGTTACGGATTCCACGGAACTTCGCACCGTTATGTCAGCGCCGAAGCCGCTCGCATTTTAGGAAAGAAGCCCGAAGAATTGAATTTGATTACTGCGCATCTCGGCAACGGAAGTTCTTGTGCCGCAATTCATGCGGGCAAATGCGTTGACACGACGATGGGATTTACTCCGCTCGATGGCCTTGTCATGGGAACTCGTTCGGGTTCTGTTGATCCGGCGATTCTTTTCTTCTTGAACAAAAAACTCGGATTTGATATCGATCGTTTGAATCAACTCGTGAACAAAGAAAGCGGACTTCTCGGACTTTCGGGATTAAGCAATGATATGCGCACGATTACGCAGAAAGCTGCCGAAGGTCATCAAGGCGCACAAATTGCACTTGAAGTTTTCTGCTATAAACTCGCCCGCGAAATCGGCGGTCTCACGATGGCGCTTCCGCGTTTAGACGCTCTCGTCTTTACCGGTGGCATCGGCGAAAACAGCCGCGTTGTCCGCGAAATCACTCTTGAAAATTTGGCCATTTTAGGATTCAAGATGGACGCAAAGCGCAACGAAGATAACGGCGAAAATTCAAATCACATTATCACCGTCGAAGGTTCAAAGCCGCTCGCGATGGTAGTTCCGACCAATGAAGAATTGCTGATTGCTCTCGATACCGCAGAATATGCGAAGAGCGTGAAGTAGTTAATACAAAACGTCTTCGAGAACTAAACCTTGGGGCGGCGCCATTGTGCGTTCGCCCTTAAATTTATCGGCGAAAATTTCGTTCACCGTTCCCGCGGGATAACGCTTGCGCCCGACATCAAAAAGCGTCCCGACCATAGCGCGGACTTGTCGATGCAAAAAACGATTTCCTTGAATGTGCCATTCCGAAATGTAATCGTTGACTTTTTTGAGTTCAAATCGGGTGAGATTGCAAACTGTACTTTTCCCATCATTTCGCGGAATGCAAAATCGGATAAAATCGTGTTCGCCTAAAAAAGATTTTGCTTCGCGTTCCATCAGCTCATAATCGACAGGCAAATGCCCGATTTCCCAACCAAAATCGCGGAGAAGAGCAACGGGTCTTGTGAAAAGAGTGTAAACGTAATAGCGCGAAACAGCGTCATAACGCGAATGAAAATCGGGAGCGCAAATTTCTAATTCGCGAATTTTTACGGTGCGTTTTCCGAGTCCGTTGATCGAGCGCATCAATTTTTGACAATCGATTTCGCCATCGTAATCGAAGTGCACCATTTGTCCGCGGGCGTGAACGCCTGTGTCTGTGCGTCCCGCGGCGACTAAATCAATTGGAGTCCGCAAAGCGATGCGGAACGCTTCTTCTAACGCCGACTGAACGGTTACAAATTTTGTTTTGCCGTGTTCGTTTTGTTCTTGCCAGCCAAAGTATGCGCTGCCTAAATATTCGCAGCGAAAGCGGTAACGCATTTTATTCTCCGGTTTCGCGTTTAATGCGAATCACCGTTTCCACTTGTTCTTCGGAAAGCTGCGTTCTCCGCGCAATTTCGGACGGCGTAAGTCCGCGGCGATTTAACTGCAAAACTTTTTCTTTGTCTTGGCGTTCGCGGTCAAAGCGCGTCATTTCGAGCGGATTCGGTTTCGGAACCGCAGTCGTATAAATCGTATTGTGACTTTGCGCTTTATACTTAATCGTTTTATCCGGATCGCGGTGAACGCCTTTCGGGACAGTGAGTCCGGTTAATGTATCCGAAAGAGATTGGAATGCTTTTGTAATGCGTTCTTTTGCCGTGGGACGAAGCACGGGGCGTTCAATTTCGCCTTTCGCATTTTCAAATTCGACATCGTCCGCGGGGACTGTCGCATCTTTTGCTTCTTGCTGCGAATTGGCATTTCCCGATTCCGGATTCGTAACATCATCGATAATCGAACGGCGATGGACTCTTGTGCGATCGACGAATGTCGGATCATCGAGGCCGCCTTTCGGCGTTTTGAAACGATTTTCTTCGCGGATTTTTTCGAGCTGACGCGTTATCGCTTCTTGACGATTTCTTAAGAAGAGGAAAACGCCGCCGAGAATGACGATGAGTAAAATGAGTCCGCCGATGATAAACAAAAAGGCATTCGAACTAGAATTTTCTTTTTCGCTTTTTGCATTTTCGGTGACCTCACTTTTGGTTGCCTTTCCTTCGGGTTCTAAATTGCGCATCGCAATTAAAACTCCCCACAAAGAATCTCGCGTTTTAATCGCAATTTCTTTTGCCGCAGGATCTTCGGCGGCAGCAAATACAGCCATATCGGCTTCGTCAATTTCTTCACGAATGGCTAAGTAGCGTCCTCCATCCAGCTTAGGCTCAAACGGATCCGCTTTTAAAAAAGCGAAAAGCGCAATAGCAAGCACCAAAAGGACTGCGGGAACGATAAACTTTTTCATAACGGGAAATTTACAAAAATTTCGGCGATTTTTCACGCAAAAAGCCCGGCGTTAGCCGGGCTTTTGAATTGACTTTTCCGATTATTTTCCAGTGACCAGTTTGCGGCAATCTTCGAAGAATGGGTTCGAATCATGCGGACCTGGAGCAGCTTCGGGGTGGAATTGCACTGCGATCATCGGGAATTTTTTCGAGCGGAATCCTTCGATGGATTGATCGTTCAAATTGATATGCGTCACTTCCAAAGATTCGGGGTCAATGGAATTTTCCAAGACGGCGAAGTTATGGTTTTGCGACGTTACCATCACACGACCTGTATCCATAAATTTCACCGGATGGTTTCCGCCGTGGTGACCGAATTTAAGACGACCGGTTTGCGCACCGTTTGCAAGTCCTAAAATCTGATGGCCCAAGCAAATTCCCATCACCGGAACTTTTCCAAGGATTGCTTTTGCATTCTTCACCGCATCCTTGACGCCCGCAGGATCGCCCGGCCCATTGGAGAAGAAAACTGCATCCGGTTTCATCGCAAGCACTTCTTCGGCGGGAGTGTAAGCCGGCACAACGGTGACTTTAAAACCTTGCATCCGCAAGTTGCGCAAAATATTCCGCTTGATGCCGAAATCGTAAGCGACGAGTTTCAAATCAGCCGGCGGAAGTTCTTTCGGCATGCCGAAATCATTTACAAAACTGTCCGAGAATTCGTACTTCGTTTTGCAAGTGACCGTTTCGACCATATCGATTCCATCCAAGCCCGCCCAAGCTTTTGCTTTGGCGACGCCTTCTTCGGCAGAGACGCTTCCCGATGTGCAAATGAAACCTTTGAGAGTTCCTTTTTCACGGAGAAGAAGTGTGAGCGCACGCGTATCAATTCCAGCGAGAGCCGGGATGCCGTAGCGTTTCAAAGCATCCGTTAAAGATTCTTCGGAACGCCAGTTCGAATCCGCGTTAATTTGCTGCACGAGAAGTCCCGCCGCTTGGAATTTTTCGCTTTCCATGTCGGCTTGGTTAATGCCGACGTTTCCGATTTCTGTTTCGGTGAGAGTCACAAACTGGCCCGCGTAAGAAGGATCCGAAAGGATTTCTTCGTAGCCCGAAAGCGATGTGTTGAACACAACTTCACCAAAGGAATCGACAGGAGCGCCCATCGAGTAACCGTAAAAGACGCTACCGTCTGCGAGAGCGAGGAATGCCTTGCGTTCGCGCTGAATTTTCCATTTTTCTTGTAATGTCATTTTGTGCGGTCCTTCTTAAACGTTTACCTTCGGAGCGTGACGTTGATATTCTTGGATGGAGCAAACTTCCACGCCAAATTTTCCGTCGCCCGATTCACCCTTCATATCTTCCAAGCCTTCGACTGTTGCGCGAAGCGCGTCGATGGTCGTCGTGATTGGAATGCCGCGGAGAATGCAAGTGGAGCGAATTTTCGCTTCGTCCTTGGCGGCTTTTGCGCCCGGCGTCGGCGTGTTCACAATCCATGCGAGATCTTTTTCGTCAATCAAATCCAAAACATTCGGGCGACCATCCGAGATGCGGAAAACGCCGTGAGTTTTGATGCCATGATTGCGGAGAACTGTACTTGTTCCGCGGGTGGAGTAAATTTCGAAGCCGAGTTTCACAAGGCGCTGAGCATAAGGAACGACCGTTTCTTGGTCTGCATCCTTGACGCTGAGGAAAATATTTCCCTTCATCGGCACATAGTTGCCTGCACCCACTTGGCTCTTAATGTAAGCCATCGAATGTCTGTAATCGAGGCCCATGACTTCGCCAGTCGATTTCATTTCCGGAGAAAGAATCACATCGACACCCGGGAAGCGGGCGAACGGGAACACGGCTTCTTTCACCGCATAATATTTCGGCGTAAAGAGTTTCGTATAACCGAGATCTTTGAGCTTCTTCCCTGCCATCACGAGAGCGGCAAGTTTTGCAAACGGAATGCCCGTCGCCTTCGAAACAAACGGAACTGTGCGCGATGCGCGCGGGTTCACTTCGATCACGTAAATATCATCGCCGTGCACAGCAAATTGCACATTCATCAAACCGACAACATGCAATTCTCGTGCAAAGTCAATGGCGAGTTTACGCAGACGCGCTTGAATTTCTTTGGAGAATGTCGGAGGCGGAATCGTGCAAGCCGAGTCGCCAGAGTGAATGCCCGCAAGTTCGATGTGTTCCATGATGCCGCAAATTTCTGCGGTTTCACCATCGGAAATGCAGTCCACATCGCATTCGGTCGCTTGTTCCAAGAAATGGTCCACGAGAATTGGACGATCCGGAGAAACTTCCAACGCTTCTTCTTCCATGTATTTGCGAAGAGCGGCTTCGTCGTGAACGATGCACATGGCGCGTCCACCCAAAACGAAACTCGGACGAGCGAGAACAGGGAAACCGATTTTATGCGCAATGGCGACGGCTTCGTCAGCGGTTTGCGCCATTCCCGAAGGCGGCTGCAAAACCTGCAATTTGTTCACGATGTCGCCAAAGAGTTTGCGGTCTTCGGCAGCGTCGATCATCGCGGGCGACGTACCGATAATGTGCACGCCGTTTTCTTCCAACTGATTCGCAAGATTTAACGGAGTTTGTCCGCCGAATTGAACGATTGCGCCATCGCATTTTTCGTGGCGGTAAACATTCAAAACATCTTCGAGAGTGAGCGGTTCAAAATACAACTTATCCGAAGTATCGTAGTCCGTTGAAACCGTTTCGGGGTTCGAGTTCACCATCACCGTTTCAAAGCCCGCTTTGCGCAAAGCGAAGGAAGCGTGAACGCAGCAATAGTCAAATTCGATACCTTGACCGATACGGTTCGGGCCACCGCCGAGAATCATAATTTTCTTTTTGCCCGACGGCTTTTCATCGGGGCGAAGACCTGTGCCATCGCCGAGTTGTCCTGCGGTCGGATTTTCGAAATGATTGTCGTCGAAGCGGTAAGTCGAATAGAGATACGGCGTATAAGATTGGAATTCGGCTGCGCAAGTATCGACTTGGGCAAAGCTCGGCACAACGCCGATTTTTTCGCGGGCTTCGCGGACTTGAATTTCTTTCGATTTCAAAATCCATGCGATTTGACGATCCGAGAATCCGAGATCTTTTGCTTGGCGGAAAAGCGCTTTATCTTTGGCGAGATTTTCAAGTGTTTTTGCAGCGCGAATTTCGTCTTCGAAGAGAGCGATTTCTTGCAATTCGCGAAGGAACCATTTGTCAATTTTGCAAATGTCGTGAATTTTATCCACGCTCCAACCGCGGCGGAAACCTGCCCGCACAAAGAAAATGCGTTCTGCAGAAGGACGCGCAATTTCTGCGGCTAATTCTTCGTCCGAAACGGATTCGTAACGCGCATCTTTACCGTCTGCGCCGTAGCCTGCGTGACCCGTTTCAAGAGAACGCATCGCTTTTTGGAAGGACTGTTTGAAAGTGCGGCCAATCGCCATCACTTCGCCGACAGACTTCATCTGCGTTCCGAGTTTTGTATCGGCGCCGTTGAATTTTTCAAATGCGAAACGCGGCACTTTGGTAACGATGTAGTCGATCGAAGGTTCGAAGCAAGCAGGCGTTACCTTGGTGATGTCGTTCAAAATTTCGTCGAGAGTATAACCCACGGCGAGCTTGGCAGCAAACTTGGCAATCGGGAAGCCCGTCGCCTTCGAAGCCAAAGCCGAAGAACGCGAAACGCGCGGATTCATTTCGATAACGACGATGCGACCATTCTTCGGATTGAGCGCAAATTGCACATTCGATCCACCGGTGTCAATGCCGATTTCACGCATCACCGCAATCGCTGCGTCACGCAACTTTTGATATTCGCGGTCTGTCAATGTTAACGCCGGAGCAATCGTAATCGAGTCGCCCGTGTGAACGCCCATCGGATCTAAGTTTTCGATGGAGCAAACGATCACGCAGTTATCTTTGTGGTCGCGCATGACTTCGAGTTCGAATTCTTTCCAGCCTTCAATCGATTCTTCGATAAGGACTTCCGAAGTCGGACTATAATAAAGTCCGCGTTGCACAATCGTTTCAAATTCTTCTTGATTGTGAGCGATACCGCCACCGGTTCCGCCGAGTGTAAAACCCGGACGAATAACAACCGGCCAGACGCCGAGTTTTTCGCGGGCAGCAATTGCTTGTTCCAATGTGTTTGCCGAAATGCTCTGCGGCATATCGAGACCGATGCGTTCCATCGCTTCTTTGAAAAGTTCGCGGTCTTCGGCTTTGTTAATCACATCCGGACGAGCACCGATCATCTCGACATTGTAGCGCGAAAGGACGCCTTTCTTGTGAAGCTTCATCGCGAGGTTGAGCGCAGTCTGTCCACCGAGAGTCGGAAGCAGCGCATCCGGACGTTCACGGCGAATAATTTCCGTGAGCGCTTGTGCGGTTAAAGGTTCAATGTATGTGCGGTCTGCAAAATCCGGATCCGTCATAATCGTTGCCGGGTTTGAGTTGACGAGCACGACCTCGTAGCCTTCGGCCTTAAGCGACTTACAAGCTTGAACGCCTGAATAGTCAAATTCGCAAGCCTGACCGATAACAATCGGACCGGAGCCGATGAGCATTATCTTTTTGATGTCTTCACGTTTTGGCATAGTACCTTCGATTGAGCTAAATCGGCGTAATTTTAGAAATATCTAGCGCCAAAAAAAAGGGAAAATTTTATTTTTTTTCAAAGAAAAAGAAAGGACCAAAAGTCCTCGTGGAAATTGTTTTTTCATCGGAAAATTTTGAAGCGAAACAAGACAAATTTGTAAAAATATTTTCGTTTCGCAAATTTCTATTTCCTGATTTCTGACTTCTAATTTCAGCATTCTATTTTCCCAAACATCTTCGCTTCTTAATTTATTTGTAAATTGAGAGCATGAATTGGAAATTCTATATCATTTGGCTGATTACGTTTCTCGCCGGCGTGATTTTCGTCTATGTTCTTCCAGACGAGTCGCTTTCTCCATCTCTGCGCTACATTTTCCTCGGCGTATGGGGCTCTGTTCTCGGAGCGCTTTTCAATGTCATCACATCACGGATGCAGCAAAACAAAAATGAATCCGAAGATTTTGACGCCGCAGTCGCCAATAAACCGGCAACGCAGTTGATTCCCATCGTCGATGGCAAAGAAGCGCCCGAAGCGGAACCGACTATGCAAGAATCTCTTCCGCCAAAAATTATCGCACCCGAATTTCCCGATGCCGAATGGATTGATTTTACTCAAGAAATTTTGAAGAATCATCCGTTCCCAAAAGTGGTGAAAAAATTAAGCGCTATTCTTCCGCGAATTTTCAAAAATGCATCCGGCGTTCTTTATATGTATGACAGCGCATCGGAAACGGATTTGGCGCAAATTTTTGCATTCGGTCCGCATGAAATTAGCGACACGAAAATTTCTCAGTCAGCGTGCGCTTGTTTTGATAACGCAAAAATTGTCGTCGCCGATTACTCGAATAAAAATCAAGGCAAAGGTTGCACGCACTTGCACGCGCGTCCCATCGGATATTCTTTCTGCGCGCCCATCGAAGGATTAGAAGAACGCTTTGGACTTCTCACGATTCAAGTCGATGAATTGCCGCAGGGCGAAACCGTTGATTCGTGGAAGACAAAAGTTTCGATGATTGCAACGACTTTCGGACTTTTCGTTGCGAATCAAAATTTGCAGCATCGATTCCAATCGCAAAGTTTGCGCGACCAATTAACCGATCTCGTCAACAAGCGTTATATGGAAGATGCATTAAAACGCGCTGTCAGCGAAGCGCGTCGCCACGGCACTCCGATCGGAATGATTATGCTTCATCCCGATAATTTTGAAGAATATCAAAATACCAAAGCGAAACATGTTGCAGATCAACTTCTTTGGGAACTTGCGCAAAGACTTCCGCGTTACATTCGCGCCGAAGATATTCCTTGCCGTTTTAACGAAGATACTCTCTGCATTATTCTCCCCGGAGCTGATAAACATTGCACGCAAACGCGCGCCGAAAAAATCCGCTACGAAATTGAGAATTTGCTCATTTCTTACGGCGATGAAACGTTGCGGACAACTCTCAGCATCGGCATTTCGACATTCCCCGAAAACGCAAACGATGCAGCAAGTCTTATCGTTTCTGCAGAACAAGCGATGCACGAATCCGAAGCGCTCGGAAAAAATCGCGTCAGCTGTTCGCATTCTACCGCAAAATAATTTCACAAAAAATCGCACGCCAAATGGCGTGCGATTTTCATTTTTAAAAAAGCAAAAAGCCGTTCGATAGAACGGCTTTTTGTATTGCATTACTTCGCAGCGTCTTTCTTTTCTTGAACGATGGCGTCGATGACAGCGGCAACGGTCAAGTTAAAGATATCGTGCACAGAAGCGTCTGCATCGGTGAAATGCACCGGCTTCTTTAAGCCCATTTGAACAGGTCCGATCGATTCGCCGACGCCCATTTCGAGAAGCATTTTGCAGGTAATGTTCGCCGAAGAGAGGCATGGGAAAATGAGAGTGTTGACTTCTTTTCCCTTGAGCGTGTTGAACGGATACTTCGCATCGCGCAGTTCCTTGTTGAGCGCAACCGACGCTTGCATTTCGCCATCAACATCATAATCCGGATACTGTTCGTGAAGAATTTTCACCGCATCGCGGACAGAGTTCGCAGAACCGTTCTGCATTTTTTCATCAGCGCCGAAGTTTTCGTAACTGAGCATCGCCATCACCGGTTCATGCGCAAAGAATTTCACTGCGTCATGAGTCAGCTTGGTAATATCGACGAGGGTTTCGGTATCCGGGTCGCGGTTCACCAAAGTATCTGCCAAGAAGAATGTTCCCTTCTTCGTACTCAAAATGTGAAGCGCTCCGAAATGCTTGTAATCATCGCGGATTCCGATGAGTTCCTTCGCAAGTTCAATCGTCGTCGAATAGCGAGAATTCGAGCCCGAAATTAAAGCGTCTGCATCGCCGACCTTGACCATCATCATGCCGAAATGGTTGCGTTCAAACATATCGTCGCGCGCCTTTTCGGTGGTGACGCCGTTGCGGCCATTTTCTGCTGCATAAATTTTGGCGAATTTAAGACGGCGATCTGCTTCAGCAACTGCACGCGGATTCACAATTTCAATTCCCGAAATATCGAGCTGTTCACTCGTTGCATTTTCTTGAATGCGTTCCGGATTTCCGAGAAGAATTGGAATAGCAATTCCTTCGGCCTTCGCTTGAATGGCTGCGCGAATCATGTTCACGCTTGCGCCTTCGGCAAAGACTACGCGCTTCGGATTGCTGCGCGCCATATTTTCAAATCCGCGGATAAGCTTGTTATCGTAGCCCATCATATCGCGGAGGCTATCTGCATAAGCATCCCAATCGGTAATCGTCTTGCGGGCAACGCCACTTTCAATAGCAGCCTTTGCCACAGCAATCGAAACATCGGTCAAAAGACGCGGATCCATCGGCTTCGGGATAATGTAATTGCGGCCGTAAGAGAAACGTTCCGAGTTATAAGCGATATTCACCACTTCTGGAACCGGCTTGCGAGCGAGATCCGCAATCGCACGCACTGCTGCGTGCTTCATGTGTTCGTTAATTGCGCTGGCGCGAACGTCCAAAGCACCGCGAAAAATATACGGGAAACCGATGACATTATTCACTTGGTTCGGATAATCGCTGCGGCCCGTAGCAAAGATAATGTCTTCGCGAGAGCTCATCGCCACTTCATACGAAACTTCCGGGACCGGATTTGCAAGGGCAAAGACAATCGGATTTTTCGCCATCGACTGAATCATTTCTTTCGTGAGAATGTTCGGCTTCGAAAGTCCGAGGAACACATCGGCGCCCTTCATCGCTTCGGCAAGAGTCGTCACATCCGTGCGATCCGTAGCGAAGAATTCTTTCTGCGGAGTCAAATTCTTACGGGCTTTGCTAATCACGCCCTTGCTGTCCACCATGATGACATTTTCTTTCTTCACGCCGAGAGAAAGATAAAGCGAAGTGCAAGCGATTGCTGCAGCGCCTGCGCCGTTCACAACCAACTTCACCTTGTCAATTTGCTTGCCCGCAATATCAAGTGCGTTCACAAGAGCTGCGCTACTGATAATTGCCGTTCCGTGTTGGTCATCGTGCATCACCGGAATATCGAGAGCTGCCTTCAAACCTTCTTCGATTTCAAAGCATTCTGGAGCCTTGATATCTTCCAAGTTGATGCCACCGAAAGTCGGCGCGATGCCTTTCACAATTTCGATAAATTTCTTCGGATCTTTTTCGTTGACTTCGATGTCAAAAACATCAACGCCCGCGTAAATCTTAAAGAGAAGACCCTTTCCTTCCATCACCGGTTTACCGGCAACTGCACCAATATCTCCGAGTCCGAGAACTGCAGTACCATTTGAAATCACAGCGACGAGATTTCCCTTTGTCGTGTAATCGTAGGCTTTATTATTATCCTTTTCAATTTCGAGGCAAGGGACAGCGACACCCGGCGTATAAGCGAGGCCGAGATCTGTCTGCGTACTGTGCGGCTTTGTCGGAACGACTTCGATCTTTCCGGGTTTGCCGTTGGCATGGTAGGCGAGAGCGTCTTCATTAAGATTGGCCATGATAAATCCTTTTTTGTTTCCAGCGAAAAATGCTCTTTTTGAGCTATGCAAATATAGAAATAATTCCTAGCAAAAAAGAATTCTTTCATTTGAAATTCCCGCTGCGGTTTCAATTCATTTATCTGAATTATCTTTCATAAAATTTTTCCTCTTTCCATTTTTACGGCGACAAAATTTGACAGCGTTTAAAATGAAAAAGCTTCCCCAAAATGGAGAAGCTTTTTGTTGCTATGAAAAAGAACTCTTTACTTGTTCAGTTGTTTTACCAAATCCGGCAATGCGGTTTCAAATTTAACGCCGTACCAATGCGATTTATCGCCGATTGTATTTTCGATGCATTGGAGAGTATAATTCGCCGCGATTTTTGCCGATTCAAACGGAGAATTTCCGCGGAGAAGTGCGCCGACAAATGCCGAAGCGTAAACGTCACCCGTGCCGTGGCAACCGCCCGCAATTTTCCGATGCGGATAATACGAAATTTTTCCGTTTTCGTAAACCGAAACGCCGGTCGTTTCTGCGGTGTAACCGATGCCGGTTAAGACGACCGCTTTTGCGCCTAGCTTAATCAAATCTTCGGAAAGTTTTTTTACGTAGGCTTCGTCGTAAGTTTCACGATAATCGTTTCCCGTAAGCATCGCGGCTTCGGTAATATTCGGAAGAACAAAATCTGCGTCCGAAATAAGAGGCTTCATCGCTTCAACAAATGCTGCGTCAAAACCCGGATAAAGTTTTCCGTTATCAGCCATCGCCGGGTCTACGACATTCACGCTAGAATCTTTACGCACCGAATGCAAAATATTGCGCACATATTCAATTTGCTTTGCGCTTCCCAAATAGCCCGTGTAGAATGCATCAAATGTAATGCCTTCTTTTTTCCAATGTTCCAAAATTTTTGGCAAATCATCGGTGAGATCGCGGAAAGTGTAACCTGTAAATCCACCCGTATGCGTCGAAAGCACTGCCGAAGGAAGCACTGCAGTTTCTAAGCCGCAAGCCGAAATAATCGGAAGCGCAACGGTCAAAGAACATTGTCCAATGCAGGACACATCTTGAATGGTCAAAACGCGTTTATAATCGTAAGCCATAAAACTCTCCGTTTTTTTTTGCAAACACAATTTAGAAAACAAATTCTTTTTTTTGGTTCCGTTTTAAAAAATGCGGCGCACAAGCACCGCATTCTTCACCTTGGAAAAAACTCCTTAAACTTTGTCAAATGCTTGACTCAAATCTTCCACGATATCGTCGATATTTTCCGTTCCAATCGAAAGGCGAATCGTGCTCTGCGAAATATTTTGTTCCGCAAGTTCTGCGTCGTTCAATTCGGAATGCGTCGTCGAAGCCGGATGAATAACGAGGCTTTTTACGTCGGCGACATTGGCGAGCAAACTGAAAATCTGCAAGCTATCGATGAATTTCCAAGCAGCTTCTTTTCCGCCTTTGATTTCAAAAGTGAAAATGGAAGCACCGCCCTTCGGGAAATATTTCACAAAGTTTTTGTGATCCGGATGCGAAGGCAAACTCGGATGGCTCACCGAAGCAACCTTCGGATGCTTCGAAAGGAATTCGACGACTTTCTTCGTATTTTCAACGTGCCGTTCAATGCGAAGCGAAAGAGTTTCGGTTCCTTGAATGAGCGCCCAAGCGGCAAACGGAGAAATCGTTGCGCCCTGATCGCGGAGAAGAATTGCGCGGATATACGTCACGTAAGCTGCGCCCGGAACCGCATCCGCAAAGCTCACACCGTGATAGCTTTCATTCGGATTTGCAATCGTCGGGAATTTTCCTGATTTCCAATTTGTCTTTCCAGATTCAATGATGACGCCGCCGAGAGTTGTGCCGTGACCGCCGATAAATTTCGTCGCCGAGTGCACTACGACATCTGCGCCGTGTTCTAGCGGGCGGAAAAGATACGGCGTTCCAAACGTATTATCCACAATCACCGCGAGACCGTATTTGTGCCCGAGTTCAATCAAAGCGTCAATATCCGAAACGTCGGCATTCGGATTTCCGAGAGTTTCCAAATAAAGAATTTTTGTGTTCGGTTTAATAGCGCCTTCGACTTCATTCAAATCATGCGTGTTGACAAAAGTCGTTTCAACACCAAACGGTTTGAGCGTATGCTTCAACAAATTATAAGTGCCGCCGTAAATCGTTTTCTGCGCTACCACATGATCGCCAGCTTGTGCAAGAGCTTCAATTGCATAAGTAATCGCAGCAGCTCCGCTCGCGACAGCAAGTGCCGCAGAACCACCTTCGAGCGCCGCAATTCTCTGTTCAAAAACTCCTTGCGTCGAATTCGTCAAACGACCGTAAATATTTCCCGCATCGCGTAAACCAAAACGATCTGCAGCGTGCTTAGAATTGTGGAAAACGTAAGAAGTCGTCGCATAAATAGGAACAGCGCGGCTATCCGTTGTCGGATCTGCGACTTCTTGGCCCACATGAAGTTGGAGAGTTTCAAAACGGTACTTCTTATTCGGATTCTGATTCGTCATAGTATTAAACCTCTTTGGGAATGATCCCGGTTTGCGGAAATTTCCGCGGAAAATTTTTTTGCTAGATTCAAAGCTCCAGCGCGCTTTTGCGAATTGCGGTTAGGCTCGCGAGCCTTTAGGATTGCACATTCGATCTTTCATCTTCGTAATCCTCCGAGCGATTTCCTTTCGGTTTCGCTCTGTTGTTTACGCGATATAAATTAGAATCGATTTTCGTTATTGTCTAATACTATCTTTTGATTCCTAGTTATAAAAAAAAGCTATATCCATCAAAAATGGAAAATTCAGAATTAGTCAATTTGCGCCACGAATTCAAGACTAGACCTTTTTAAATTTCTAATTTTAAAGCCGAGGTTTTTGTGAAAAAGTTTTTCCCAATTTTGATTTTATTTTTAGCGACGGCTGCTTTTGCGGGCGATTCGACTTCGGTTTATACAAAAATTACCGATTGGTACAGCAACAATTTGAATTACGGAACGGTCACGCTTTTGATGACGGTGGAAAGTTCTTTCATTCCGTTTCCTTCCGAAGTTGTGGTGCCGCCTGCCGCATACAAAGCGCTGCAACCGAATTCTGGTTTGAACATCGTCTTAGTCGTTTTATTTGCTACTCTCGGCGCAGTTCTCGGAGCGCTCATCAATTTTTATTTAGCGAAATTTCTCGGCCGTCCGATCATTTATAAATTTGCGGATTCGCGTCTCGGGCAAATGTGTTTGCTCGATTCAAAAAAAGTGGATCAAGCGGAAACGTTCTTCCGTAAACACGGTGCAGTTTCTACTTTCGTCGGGCGTTTTATTCCAGCGATTCGACAACTTATTTCAATTCCCGCGGGCATTGCCGAGATGAAATTAAAAACGTTCGTCACCTTTACCGCTCTCGGCGCACTCATTTGGAATATCGTCTTAGCGCTTCTCGGCGTCTTTGCGCACGGACAAAGCGATCTCATTCAGAAATACAATTCCGAACTTTCAATGGGCGTGCTCGGAATCGTCGTTCTCTTCGTCGGCTACATTATTTTCCGCGGCATTAAACATAAAAAAGCGAAATAAATTTTTCGCTTTTTCTATTTACGAATTGACGAGAAGCACCATCGTTTCTAAATGCGGTGTTCCCGGAAATAAATCTAACGGGAGAATTTTTTCAACGCGGTAATGCGCCAAACGCCATTGATTCAGCGAGCGCGGAATTTCATCGGTTCCGCAGAAAATATGCAGAACGCGTTCGGGTTTCCGTTTTGCTAACGCCGCAATCACTCCTGGTTCGACGCCTTTCCGCGGCGGATCCAAAAGAATCACTTCGAGATCACGCGCTTTGGGAATGTTTTTTTCCACAAAGTTAGCATCGATTCGTCCCGCGACAAAACGCGCATTTTGCTTTTTCAAAAAGCGTGCGCTGTTCTTTGCAAATTCAATTGACGGACCTTCCCATTCTACGCCAAAAGTGGATTTTGCATTTGAGCCCATTCCAAAAGTAAAGAGCCCATAACCGCAATAAAGATCGAGCATTTCCGTTTCGGAATTCGGCTGCAAAAGTTCCGCAGCATTTTTGAGCAAATTCGGAATTTGCGATTCATTGATTTGGCTAAAACCGGTGACGGGATATTTCAAACGACAAGAGCCGATGTCTAATGTCAAATCCCGCGGGCCAAAAAGAGTTTTAAATGCCAACGCATCGGCAGGGCGCACCGCTTCCAAATAATAATCCGAACGTGTCGGGTCAAAATAAACATGCGCCGAAAAGACACCGAGATTTGCAGCGTTTAAATGTTCGCCCATCAGTTTGAGTTTGCGCACGACAAACGCATTCATTTCGGAAACGTTAAAAATCACAGAACGCCGTTTATAATTGCCGCGGATAATGACCCAATTCATCGCTTCGGCGAGCGTCTTAAATGCGGGCTTTTTCAAATAGCCTTCGATGAATTTGTAAATCGCTAAATGTTCCGCGGGCTCTAACGGTTCTGCATATTCTGAACTTTCATCGTCTTCGCCAAAGCTCAAATAAAATTCGCCGTCATCAAAAATGGCGCGGCGTTTCGTCGTCGTACGATATCCGCGCGGAAGCGGACTTGCGACAATTTCTTCGGGCTCTTGCAAACCATTTTCTTTGCAGAAATGCGCAAACGCTTTTTGCTTTACGACAAGTTCATCTTTGTAATCGAGAAGGGAAAGCGAAAGAAGCGGCAAACTGGAAAATTCTTTTGGCATCGCTTCGCGAAGCGCTTTGGCAAATAAAATCATTTTGAAACCTTTTTAAGAATGCGCAAAAGACGATAAGGCATTTCCGAATCATCTAAATACGGTTTTCCTTCAACGTTCAAATAAACGATTGAAGTGCCGCCGTCTTTTTGAAAACTGAAGAATCGTTTTCCATCATCAAATCGCACCAAAATAAATTCTGCGCTATCTTTAAATGTCGCTGTATTTTTTAGCGTGTCCATTTTTTCGTTTCCGTAAACGAGGACTTCTTCAATTTGCGCACGACCGAGACTGTCTAAATTCATTTTTACGCGGCGCATATCACATTCGTCGCAAGGTAATGCACCAACATAAGTGCCGAAGCTTCCTTCGGGAACAGCAATCGGCGCAAGCTTCGGAAGAGCCTTCAAATCTTCTTCAATTTTTTTTGATTTGACTTCTTCTTCATTTTGTCCGCAGCCAAAAATGCAAAATAAAATTACAAACAAACTCACTAACCGTTTCATTTATTCTCCCGTGCGAATGACGCGGAATCCCGTCGTCATCGAAGTGTAATCTGGCAATTTCTTTTCCTCATTTTTTAATGCTAAATCTTTTGCGACCGAAGTCCAATCACCGCCGCAAAGCGCTGTGTCCGCAGTCCATTCAGAAACATTTCCCGAGACATCGTAAATGCCCCAAGCATTCGGCTGTTTCTGCGCCACTTTTTGATAGCTGTCTGTCAAGCGATTATACTGCGCATAATTTTTTGCAGGACTTGTTCCCCAATAATAATTCCCCGTAGAACCGGCGCGCGCTGCGTATTCCCATTCTTCGCGACTCGGTAAACGCACTGCCGAAACAAAAGCGTCTGTGCGGAATCCGCCGAGTTTATTTCCGGCGCCACGCGAAGTGTAAGAATAAGCGGTATCGAGCCCGAGCACTTTGGAAAGTTCATTGGCAAAAAGAATCGCATCGTACCAAGAAACATTAGAAACGGGGAAAGAATCGCCGACGGCTTTCGCCATTTGCGGAGGAAGTTCTCCCATGAGTTTTTGATAATCGGACTGCATCACTTCGGTTTGCGATGTACGGAAATTTCCTGTTTTAATCCAAGAAATCGACAAAGAAATTCCGCTCGAAGAACTTTTGCTTTCCGAAGAAATCGCTGCAGACGACGAAGAAACTTTCGCTTTCGACGAAGACGATTTATCCCATTTCGGATCTTCGTAACTTCCCGTTTCGCCATTCGTCGGCGAAGAACAGCCGACAAAAAGAACGGCAACAGCACAGAAAATTTTCATCCAATTTTTCAACGCACAACTCCTACGCGATAGAATTTTTCTTTCTTTTTGCCCGATGTAAATTTCACTTTTAAGCGCACCGTATAAACGTCGCTGCCCAAATGCGAAATGTCCATTTGATCAATTTGATTAGAGCCTTGTTTTGCTTCGCCCGTTTTTTTCGTATAAACTAAGCGTCCCGAAATATCATAAAATTCTATCGTCGCCGATTTCGCATCCATGCCCAATGTAAAGCGCGCATTGGCGATTCCGCCGCGGACCGGATTCGGATAGATGAAAAATTCATCAATCGTCGCAACCGCTTTCGCTTTCGTCGGTTCTTTCAATTTCGAAGCGTCAAAGAAATTCGTCCGTTCATTATTTGCGCCCGGAATGCTCCACGCTTTCGCATCACTTCCCGCAGAATTTTTTGCTTTTGCCAAATTATATCCCGAGACCGAAGCGCGTTGGAATGCGTAAATTTGCGGGCCCGAAACCGAATCCAAAGTTTTCGCGACAAAGAACGACATCGGATAAACCGTTTCGCCGTATTCAAAATTTCCTGCAGAAATTGGGAAACCGTCCGTCACCGCTTTGCCTTTCGAATTAAACGCATGCAAAATGCCGCCGTTCGTTCCGACCAAAATTTCGGGGAGACTATCGCCCGTGACATCGACGATTAACGGATCCGAATAGAATTGCGATTCGGGAATATTCTTCGTGACTTTCACCGGGAAACCCGAAATGACAACGCCGGATTGATCCACCGCATAAACCAAATTATATCCGAGGAAAACCGCATTCGGATAACCGTCGCCGTTGACATCTCCAATTGCAATCGGAGAAATTTCTGCATCCAATTCGACACTTCCATCATTGCCGCGTTTGAAATTTCGCGGAGCAAAAACAACCGTCGCCGAATCGTTCGCGCGAACCATTGTCGCGTAACCGTGACTGCCTAAAATGAACATTTCATTTTTTCCATCGCGGTCAAAGTCCGAGCACGCAATGTGGAAACTTTGCTTGTCCACGCTGACTAAATTTTTGTTTTGCATTTTTGGCGAAGGCAATTTTTGGATGCGTCCTTCTGCCGCTTTATAAAGTGCAAGTTCTGCACCTTTTCCGACGAGCGCGATATTTTCCGATTCTCCATCGGGGCAAAGCGCCATATCTTGTGGCGCAAAATTTTCGGGCAAATTAAATTCTTCGCGTTTCGATAAATTCGAAGTTTTATAGCGATACAATTTTTCGTTATCCGCAACAAAGACAAATCCATTTTGAATCATCGGACCGATTTGCGGTTTTGCAATTGACACTTCTTCGCGGTCAAATTGAATTTGATCAATCGCCGACGAAAGAACTGTGCGCACGAGTTTATTTTTGTGCAAACTGAAAATGGAATCATTCGAAGACGCAAAGCCGATGAGTTTTCCTGCCGATTTTCCTAAACGATAGAGCGGAATTTTTTCCACAGAATCGGCATTCGAAATAACCGATTTTAAAATTGTCGTATCGCTTTCGAGAATTGAATTTCCCGATGCGGTCATCGCTTGTAACGTTCCATCTTCTGCGGCAAAGACAAGCAATTTTTCGCCTTCGCCAACCGACATACCTTCGGGATAATTCACCGCCAATGCGCCGCGAACTGCGGAATTCAAGCCCACATTCTTCGGGAATTGCGAGCCCGAAATGAGCGCATTTTTCGCCCACGAAATCGTCACCGGAATGGAAGACGCGACAAAGTTCACCACGCTATCGCCGACAAAAGCGTTTGCATTTTTTTCACTGTGGAAATTTTTTGCTTTCTTTGCCGAAACCGTAATGCCCGTGTAGCCGCCTTGCGTCGTCTTCGTGTTGCCATAACCTGCGGGCTTAATGGACCACACCGTATCCTTCGGCGAATTTTTTCCTTTGCGCACATGCGGAATCAAATCCGAGCCAGAGCCGTAATCATAAGTATCTTGGCCGAGCGCATTTTTAAACGTTTTCCCGATGGATAAAATGCCATCGGCTTCGGCGAGCATAATTCCAAATTGATGATCGCGAACTGTATCGCCGCCCCAGAAATTTGTCACGCCAAACGGAAGCGCTTCGCGCAGATACCAATCGTTGATTTTCCAAACCGCAATTCCGCTCGAAGGAAGTCCCGCATCAAAAGAAGAAACGTCGACGATGACGCCGCTCAATTTCTTTTTGTTTTTTACGCACTTGCCATTTGCATCGCAGATGCTATCTTCGAACGCGGTATAAAGACTGTCAATCGGATAAACTTTCGTCACAATTTCATAATCGGTTTCCGCTGCGACATCCGAAGCGGGCACATACGAAACCGCAATTTTTGCCGAGTCGCCCGCAGAACGTTCACGATTTTCAATCAGCAAATATTCATTCGATGTCAGCGGGACTTTGACTATTTCAATTCCTTTGCCCGAACCTGCTGCTGCAATTTCTTTGGAAATCATTCCCGATGCCGGCGGTGAAACCGTTTGCACTTTTGCCCAACCCATATACGAGCGCACCCACGCAGAAGGAAGCACTGGGAAAAATCCATTGCCCGCATTATACCCTGCGAAATCCATCACATCAAAATATCCGATGCGCGAAATTCCTTTCACCACATCATAAGTATTCGGCATGCCGAGTTCGCGTCCAATTTGATTGATCAAAATGCCGTTAATGCCCCAGTTGAGTCCATCTTGCGATGCCGTTTCACTCGTCACCATTACCGTTTTGAGAGTGTCCAAAGTCGAGCCTGGAATAATCATTCCGCGAGTATCTTTTTTGCAATGGCGAGAAGTGTCTGCGGTATCCAAATAACTCCAATAATCTTGCACCACATAAACATCCATAAAATCGCCCGGCGTATCGGCGTTATTCGTTCCCATGCTTCCGCCATCGACAAGGCGACTTGCGCCCGCATGAATAATCATATAAGCGCGCTTTTTATTTTTCGTTTTCGGCTGCGGCACTTTGAACGGATTATCTAAAGTATCTTTCGATTCATTTGCCTTCATCACAGCATCCCAAATAAAATTCATATAATCGCGACTGCGAGCTTCATCAAATTCTGCGGTTTTTTCGCCTTTCTTCTTGGCTGTGCGATTGTAATCGATGATGTAATGATCGACGGTATAAGGTTCTCCGCTCGGAAAGATGCGTGCAGTAATAACCAAGTTTCCGTTGCTCACCGACTTGTAATAATTTTTCGCAAATTCAAAATGCTTTTGCCAATAAGCAGCACTTGCGCGGTGACCGCTCGGATCCAAACTGTAATTCGCATTGGAAGTGTCGCTGTCCGAATCAAATCGACCCGTTCCCGTCGTGAGAGAATTATCGGGAGATTCTTGTTTAAATTGCACGCGGAGCGCAAAAATTTCAAGAGTGTCAACCGCAAAGGAAGACGCAAAAAGCCCGAGCAGAGCTAGTAAAAAAAGACACTTCTTCATAGGAATAAAATTACAAAATCCAAGCGCACAAACAGGCGCAACTTCTGCAGCTAATAGCGAATTTTTTCGTAGGAATCCGGAATCGGCAAACGCCATGTTGCATCGCCCCATTCCGCATCGGTATTCACCCGTTTAATTTTTACGGTCAACACATTTTTCCCATCGCGATATGCGCGCGTTACCGCCGGAGCTATGCGGTCATTAAATTCTGCGTAATCTTCAAAGGTGAGAGTTTCTTTTCCTTCGACAATTTTCGTCACACGCCCGTCAGCGTTGCGCTCTGCCCGAAACGGAATGCCGAGTGAATTTTTCCCGACGATAATTTTTACGCCCGCAGAATCTCGCGTCGAATCGACCACTGCATTTTGCGGAAAAGTTTCGCCCCAAAAAAGTGCAGCAATCCGATGCATATCAAAAAGCGGAATTCCTGCAAAGCCGCCGACAAATTGACCCATTCCCGTCGCATACGATTTCTGCTGAGAAAGCAAAAGCGTCCACTTGGCATCCGTCCACAAAACCGATGCAATTCCAATTCCCATCGGCCCCGAAAATTCTAAACGATAACGTTTATACGGCACCGCAAAAAGTACCGCAGACAATGTGTGCGAACCGTTCACCGAATCATCGACATCGATTGAAAATTTGACTTTTAAACTATCGGGCGGAAGAATTTCCGAAGCGGTCGCCGGCCCTTTGGCTAAACGCGGACCGCATCCGAGTAAACAAAAAATGGTCGCAAAAAATAGCCCGAGAAAAATTTTTTCCATTCGGAATTTTCGCATTTCTCGGTTCCTAAATTATTCTTCTTTCTTTTTTAAAATTTCAATTCGGGATTTCGCATTTTCATTTTGCGGATCGATGGTGAGCACTTTTTCGTAATATTCAACCGCTCGTTTTTTGAGCGCAAGCGCTTCACAAATTGCTGCCATGTGCGAAAAAATGGACGGATCGTGCATCATTTCATCGGACAAAGAATCTTTTTCCGCTTCGATGCCTTCCATAATTTTCAAAGCTTCTTCAAATTTTCCAACGCGGTAAAGTGCCCACGCTTTAGAATCGCGATACGCAATATTTTTCGGATCTTGCTGAATCGCATCGTCGATGAGTTTACTGCCCCATTTGACTTCTTCCGCATTTCGATTCAAATCGACGAGCGTATATCCCAAATGATTTTTGGCGACGACATCCATCGGGTACAAAGAAAAAATCCGTTTGAAAACGACTATCGCCGAATCGACCATGCCGAACATCAACAAATTTGAGCCGTAAGCAAACAGTAAATTTTGCGAGTCGCCGCCGATATTTCCCGCTTTGACATATTGATCTGTCGCTTGTTTCCGCAAAGTCATCGCGCTATCTTTGCGCGCTTGTGTCGTCGGAGCGCGTTCTAAATCTTCTGCATTCATCTGCAACAAAGTGCCGTATTCGTAATACAATTTCGCTTTGTCCATCGCTATTTCAAGATCGAGTTTGCGCATTTCTTCGAGCTTTCCGTCCGTCATCAGTTGCGTCCGAATCGTATCGTATTTTTCATTCGGAAGAAGCGCTTTATCTAAAATCGCATACGCTTTGGCGTAATTTTTATCGGCAGAATAACGCACTAAAAGTTTGTTGCGATAAGCCATCGGCGCTTTTTCATACGCCTTTTCCAAATACGTTAACGACTGCGCCGAATCGCCGGATTCTAATGCGTACGCGCTCAGCATTCCAAACGAAATGGCAGCATAAGTTTCCATTCCCGAAAGGCGCTGCCAATGAATAATCGCTTGTTCTTTTTTTCCGAGTTTCGTTTCAAAAAGAGAAAGATCGAGCAACACATCACCGCGTTCGGGATTTCGCTTATAAATTTCGCGAAGAGTGTCTAGCGCAACCGAATCTTGTTTTAATCCCGAATAAACCGCCATCACAAATCGCACCGAAAGAGAATCGTCGGCGTAAGCCGAGTCCGCGCGAAATTCTTCCACCGATTTCAGCGCGTCTTCAAAATGTTTCATCGCAAGAAGCAGACGAATGCGATTTTCTAAAAAGCTGCGGTCGCCGCGGGCTTCGTAAACTTCACCAAAAAGATCTGCGAGAGCCGAATCTTTTTTCGCAGTTGCGAGCAAAGAAATTTGCCTTTCCAAAATCGATTGCGGATAACCGATTTGCGGAAGAAGAATTCCGTAAATGCGAGAAAGTTCATCGTAATCCCGCGTAATTTCGAGAAGCAGAGCATATTCATACGCAGCGTGTAAATTCTGATCGCTTGCGTCCACCGCTTTTTTGTAATAGACAACAGCGCTATCCAAATTGGATTGTTCCCCATAAATGCGTCCGAGAAGCGCATACTGCGTGCTCGTTTTTTTTCCTTTTAAATTTTTCGCTTTTTCAGCAAGCTGAGCGGCTTCTGCCGTGGCGCCGCGTTCTTCCATCAATTCCAAAACCGAAAATGCGAGGAAGCGATTTTCGGGATCCGCCGCATATGCGTGCTGCATAAATTGTTCGGCGATAGCATTTTCCCCTTGCGCTTGGAGTGCGATTGCCCGCAAAAAAGAACCGTGCGCAATTTCTAAGCGCAAAAGTTCTGCGCTATCCAATTTCACGGGATAACGCGGCTGCGCATAAACTTTCTTCGGAGCTGCAGCCGTTTTCGTTGGCGCATCCACAGTCGGTTCCGCTTTTCGTGAACCGCTACAAGCGACGAATGCAAAAACGCAAACTGCAAAAAGGGAAATCCACAAGCGGCGCATTTCCACCCTCTTTATTCTGAGATGACCAAATTCACACGAGCGCCCGCAGCGATGAGCGATCCGGCTTCGGGCTTTTGACTAAGCACAAGTCCCGCAGAGCCTTCTTTTTTACGCTCCGTTTTTCCGACGATAAATCCCGCAGTCCGCAAATTTGAAATTGCAATGGCGGTGCGTTCCCCGACGACATTGGGCACTTCGGTTTTAGCGCCTTTTGCGCCCGACGAAATGAAGACGTCAACGGTATCGCCTTTGTGTGCGAGAGAACCTTCCGACGGGTAAGTGCGCACGACTTTACCTTTCGAAATATTGACATGCGGAGTTTTAAAAGTCAACCCGACGACAAGTCCCGCTTTTTGAATTTCTTCAACCGCTTCTTCATCGGTTTTATCCAACAAATCTGGCACCGTAATCTGATTCAATCCTTCGGAAAGTGTCAAATGAATGGTGCGTCCTGGCTTTGACTTTTGTCCTTCGGGCGGATTTTGTCGCATCACTAAATCCACATCATAAACTTTGCTGTATTCGCGCATTTTCGCAAAGGCAACATGAAAGCCTGCGCCTTCTGCTTTTTGAATTGCCGCAGAACTATCGAGTCCTTCAAGTTTTGGTACCGTCAATTCTTGCACATGTTCTCGGGCGACGATTGGCATCGCAATTTTATCAAAGCAAATCGCAAAAAAGACGAGCAGAACAGCGAGCAAAAGAAGCGCATACACCCAAGGCTTCGTTCTGAGAATCCGATGAATGAAATTTTCTTTGCGCGGTTGTTCTGCCATATTCATCCTTTAATCTTTGGAATTTGCTTCGTGCAATTTGCTTTCTTCGGTAATCACCAAATCTTTGCCCATAAGCGAAATTGTGCCGCTGCTCGAAAGCGCCGAAAAAACGCGGCTCACCGTTTCGCGGGTCGTTCCCGACATTTCGGCAAATTGCTGCTGCGTTGGGCGATTGCGAATGACGGTAACCATTTCTCCGTTGCGTCCGTGAATGCGAACTCCGCGATCTTCGATAAGGCTCAGAATCGTTCCGGCGACGCGACCGAAGACCGACATCGTTGCAAGCGATCCGATTTGACGGTTGGCGTTACGCAGACGACGACTCATCTGCACCAAAAGTCCTGTAGCAAGTTCCGGCGTTGTTTTGAGCAATTCCAAGAAATGCTCTTGACGAATGATGAGCACTTTCGTCGGTTGCACCGCTTTGACCGAAGCCGAACGCGGTTCTCCATCGATAAGCGACATTTCGCCAAAAGAATCTCCTCGAGAAAGAAGCGAAAGAATCGTTTCCTTCCCATCGGTTCCGGTGACGTAAACTTTGACTTCGCCTTCGGCGATGAGGAAAAGCGCCCGGGTGGAATCATCCTTTTCCAAGATGATTGTTTCATCCCGCGCGTAATCGTTCGCGATAACGAGAGTCGCTAGTTGCGCCAACTGCTCTTCGGTCAATTCCGAAAAAAGATCAACACCTTTCAGAAGTTCGACGATATTTTTTTCCGCCATAGAGCCCTCTTTTTTAATTCATGTCAATGATAATGCTTTCGTCGCGGCGAGCACCGATCGAAATCATACCGATTTTAACGCCGACGAGTTCTGCCATTTTTTGCAAATACTTCTTCGCATTTTCTGGAAGTTCATCCCAGCTTTTGCACTTCGTCGTATCTTGCTTCCAACCCGGAAGAACTTCGTAAACCGGCTTGCAGCGACCCACCTTCGAAAGTTGATTCGGGAAGATGTCCAACTTTTCACCGTCGCATTCATAATGCGTGCACATTTTGATTTCGTCAAATGTATCGAGAACGTCGAGCTTTGTAATCGCCAAGTGAGTTAATCCGTTGACGAGAGCAGCCTTGCGGACAACCGGAGCGTCGAACCAACCGCAGCGACGATTGCGTCCAGTCGTTGCGCCATATTCGTTTCCGAGTTTGCGCAGATGGTCGCCCATTTCGTCCAAAAGTTCTGTGGGGAACGGACCGTTACCAACGCGAGTCGTATAAGCTTTCACGACGCCCACAACCTGATCGATTGCAGTCGGGCCAACACCAGCGCCACAACTTGCGTAACCAGCGACCGTATTGCTCGAAGTCACATACGGATAAGTGCCTTGGTCCACGTCCAAAATCGTTCCTTGGGCGCCTTCGAAAATCAAGCGCTTGCCTTCTTTCATCGCCTTGTAAAGTACATCGCTTACATCGCGGACGAACGGCTTAATTTTTTGTCCGAGTTCCAAATAATCGTGAATGACTTTTTCCGGATCAATTTCGGGAACGTCATACATCACGCGGAATTCTTCGTTGTGCACTTTCGCCATCGCTTCAACGCGCGGACGCAGTTCACGTTCATCCATCAAATCGCCCACGCGGACACCGATGCGGTTCACCTTATCGCTGTAGCACGGACCGATACCGCGGCCAGTCGTTCCAATCGCAGCCTTGCCCGCTTTCTTTTCTTTCGCCTTGTCAAGCGCAGAATGATACGGAAGAACGACATGAGCGTTATCCGCAATGACCAAACGATTTTCCGGATCAGTAATGCCTTTCGAATGCAAATCGGCAATTTCATTTAAAGTCTGAATCGGATCCAAAACGACACCGTTACCGATGACGCAAAGCTTGTTTTCGTGCATAATGCCCGACGGAATCAAATGGAAAACAAATTTCTTGTCGCCCACTTCTACCGTATGACCAGCGTTTGCTCCGCCTTGGAAGCGAACGATTACATCGGCATCCAATGTCAGAAAATCAACGATCTTTGCTTTACCTTCGTCACCCCACTGGGATCCGATAACAACTCGATTTGGCATAAGTCCTTCTCAGAAAAAGAAAACACGAAAGGTCAGAGCAAGGGTTTGTCCTTGCCCCTTTTTCGTTAGAAAAATAAAAAAGTTTTAATGCGATGACGCTGCGCCGTAGTCCCGCATTCCAAATAATGCAGTTCCAACGCGAATCATCGTCGCGCCTTCTTCGATCGCGACTTCTAAATCTCCCGTCATTCCCATGGAAAGCTGGTCAAAGGAAGCAAAAACGCCGCCGTGCGCCAAAAATTTCTGTTGCAAATGACGCAAAAAAGCAAAGCATTCCCGAGAATCTTCGGCGACTCCCGTATTTTTGCCAATCGTCATGAGCCCGCGGAATCGCAAATGCGGACAAGGAACATGATTTTCCAGAGAAAGCAAAAACGGTTCCGCTTCACGGATATCCAAACCGCTCTTGGTCGCCTCTTCGCCGGCGTTCACCTGAAAGAGGATATCCAATGTCTTATCCGCTTCTGCGCAAATTTTTTCGAGTTTTTCCACCGCTTCCATGCTGGCGATAGAATGGATGCAATCGGCAACGAACGCCGCTTTTTTCAATTTGTTGCTCTGCACGGGCCCAATGATGTGACAGCGGATACCCGGGCGTTTGACAGAGAACTTTTCAACAGCTTCCTGAACGCGGTTTTCGCCAAAATCCGTTGCACCGAGCGCAAGCGCATTTTCGACGGCGCTCATCGGGTGGAATTTCGAAACCCAGACGAGTTTCACGTCTTCGCTGGGCCGGTTACTTTGTGCGCAAGCATTCGCCATGCGCGCTTCCAATTTTTCATGAGCCGTACGCATTTCGTCCAAAGAAAATTCAGCCATTTTTTGCCTCTAGATTTTTGAATCCTCACCGCAGAAAATAGAAACCTTTTCCGCGTCATGGCAAGGTGAACTCAGTTATCAGTTCTTAGTCCTTAGTTCTCTGTTCCGACTCCTAACCGCTAACTTGTTTCAGGGATACTTCAATTATGGAATCGGAAATTCCAAGTTTCAGGAATCCTTGTCGGATGCAGCCGTTTCTCCTATGAACTCTAACAACTAATAACTGACAACTAATCACTACCCCCTGACCATGGTTCGACTAGTTCGACAAGCTCACTAACCGACGGTCCCTGAGTTTATCGAAGGGCACCAACCAAGCAAATCGGACGGGATTTTGCACATAAGTTCGTTTTTTGGGGAAAATTGCAAATTGTAACAAAAAAAAACAGATTGTCGTTATATTTTACACAATTCAAAACAACTTCAAAGGAGAGAATATGAAAATCTTCACCTGGAAAAAAGCCGCCGCGGGCGCCGCTCTTTTGAGCCTTTTCGCCTGCGGAGACGACAGCAGCTCCAGCAGCAAGACCCCGGACATCTTCAGCACGAAGGACGACCTGCCCGAGTGCACCGAGAAAATCGCCGGCGACACCCTCTACGTGGAAAGCGATTCCGCGGACTACTTTTGCGATGACGGCGAATGGGTAATCGTCGGCGACACGACGGCGACGGACACCACTGCAACAGACTCGCTTTCCAGCTCTTCCATTGCGGATTCCCTTTTGAGTAGCTCCAGCGTTGAAGTAAGCAGCAGTTCTGCAAACCCCAGAGAGGTCGTCGGGGCATGCCCCGACACCATCACAGGAAATTCGATTTACGTTGACGGCGATTCACTGGTTTTGGAAAGCTATGAACAATTCGACTATTCGGCATATATCGGCAACGCCATCCTATTGGATCCAAACTATCTATCCTTTTTGGGGGAGCTTTCTATGACAAATACCATACTAGGCAATACCACATTGCTTTGCTCCGTAGAAACGGAGGATTCGCTGATGTGCCCCATGGCAAGAAAAGGCGGACATTTTTCTGCAAACTTCGACTCCGCCAAGGCCTATGGTCCATGGTTGAACCTGCGCCTAAAGATGCTGAACACCTCGGAAAACAAAAAGGAAATTTTACTTTACGCAGAAAGCAGGGAGCTTTGCGCGATGGGCTCTGTGAATCTGTATGGCTGTCTGGGAAAAAACGGCAACGATGTGAATGCTGTCTTAGAATATGCCCAAGCCACAGACGAGTTACGGCTGGATTTTGGCTTTAACGGAGCCGCCAAATACAGTACGGATTCGGCGGCAGCCCTTAAAATCACTCTGGCCAATATAGAATCCGCCATTAGCGACGGCGATTTCACCAAGGTAGCCGCACTGACCGGGCTCAAGGCCTCGGATCCCTATATGGATTTACTTAAAATCGCTTCTGTAGATAGCTATGTCAATAGCGATCGCAGTTTCGGCGCCAGATTTACCGTCTCGGGTTATTCGAACCGCTCCATGATGGAATCCCTCATCTCTTCCGACTGCAAGGATATCGACAATCACTGGATTACCAAAATCCCGCTGGACCTTTCGGCGGTCAGCAGCTCGAGCGCCAAATCTTCGAGCAGCAGCGCGCAGTCCTCGTCCTCTGTTTCCAGTTCCAGCGTCGCTTCGAGCAGCTCTGCGGAGTCCAGCTCTTCGGCGGAATCCTCCAGCAGCGAGTCTTCAAGCTCTTCCGTGCCGACTGTTTTCAACGACGAGAACCTGGACTTTTTGGCGAGCCATGCCACCTTTACGGAAGACGCTGACGTTTCTAACACCGACTCCACCGTGTGGACAGCAAACACGAAATTCTCATCAAGCGATACGAAAGGCATAACGCTTTTTTCAAAATCCTTATCTAACGCATTGCAAAATAAAGGCTATGAACAGTTAACTACTACTAATTACGCTCTGGTAAAAGACAGTTTCTCTTATCTTGTAACAATTACGGCAACCCCCTTGACAACCACCACCATGATCGTCAAGATTACCGCCACAAAAAAAGAAAGCGAGTTGTAACGGAATTTCCCTCGAAATTTCAAAAGCTGCCCGAATTTTCGGGCGGCTTTTTTTCGTCAAAGATCGCCGCGTCGGGTGCTTTGCGTCCTCCTCGCGATGACGACGAAGAGTGTTCAATTATTAGTTATCAGTTCTAACTCCCAACTCTTAACTCCCAAGCGTCCCGAAATCGGCGTTGCCGCTAATCCTTTTTCGCTTTCGCCGCCGTCTTCTTTTTCGCCTGCGGGAAAAGAATCGCAATCAATTCGTCGATGTGTTCTTTCGTGTGGATTTTCAATCCTTTCTTTGCCGGTGCAGGCAATTCGACCACATCTTTCTCGTTCTGCGTGGGAAGATAGAGCGTTTTGACGCCCGCATCCAGAGCGGCGAGTGCTTTTTCGTTCAGCCCGCCAATCGGCAGCAAATCGCCCGAAAGACTGACTTCACCGGTAAAGGCGATGTCCGGCGAAACCGGAGTCCGGGTAAACGCCGAAAGAAGCGAGAGCGTGAGAGCAATTCCCGCCGACGGGCCGTCCTTGGGAACAGCGCCTTCGGGAACGTGAATGTGAATATCCGTTTTGCGGACTATCGCCGGATCCACGCCGAATCGCTGCAATCTTTCGCGGACAAGGCTGAGCGCAATTTGCGCCGATTCTTTCATCACATCGCCGAGTTTTCCGGTGAGCAGCAAATGCCCGCGTCCCGAAAGCAGCTTGGTTTCAATCAAAAGGATTTCGCCGCCGACAGAAGTCCACGCCAATCCCGTGATGACACCGCAATGTCCCGGTTTCGGCAAGCGGTTTCCCATAAAGCGAGGAACGCCCAGATATTTTTCGACGAGCTTCGGCGTCAATTTCAACTTGCCCGATTTTCCCATCAAGGTTTCTTTGACCCTTTTGCGGACAATCGTTTCGATTTGACGTTCGAGTTCGCGGACGCCCGCTTCGCGGGTATATTCTTTCAAAATCGTCTGAATCGATTCGTCGTTAAAAACAATTGTTTCGGAATCGGTAACGCCGCAATTTTTTAACACGCGCGGGACCAAATAATCTTTCGCAATCGAGAGTTTTTCATGCGGATAATAGCCGGGGAGACGCACCACTTCCATGCGGTCTTCGAGAGCAGCGGGAATTGTTTCTTCGGAATTTGCCGTCGCGATAAACAGCACTTTCGAGAAATCAAATCCCACTTCCATAAAGTGATCCGTAAAATCAGAATTGAGTTCCGGATCCAAAATTTCGAGCATCGCACTCGCCGGATCGCCGCGGTAATCATTTCCCATTTTATCGATTTCATCTAAGAGAATCACGGGATTCATGCATTTCGCATGACGCAGCGCTTGAATAAAACGTCCGGGCATTGAACCGATATAAGTCCGACGATGACCGCGAATTTCCGCTTCATCGCGCACGCCGCCGAGAGTCACGCGGGCGTAATTTCGTCCGAGAGATTCTGCGATCGAACGCACAAGAGTCGTCTTGCCAACTCCCGGAGGACCGACTAAACAAATAATCGGCGCTTTATTTTCGGCATTCGTCTGCTTTAAAACGGCGATGTATTCCAAAATGCGATCTTTGACTTTGTCCAAGCCAAAATGATCCGCATCCAATTTCTTTTTGACTTTTTTCAAGTCAAGTGCCGTATCCGTGTAAACGCCGAAAGGCATCGCCAAAAACCAGTCGATGAAATTTCGCGAAACCGCATATTCGGGACTCGCCGGCTGCATTAAACGCATCCGACCAAATTCTTCGTCGAGTTTTTCTTGAATCGCTTTCGAGAAATGCTTCGCTTTGACTTTCTGAACGAGCTTTTCCACTTCATCGGTATCGCCGTCCGAAAGTTCATTTTGCAGCATCCGAATTTGTTCACCGATGAACCAATCCTTTTGATTCTGCTGCATTTTTTGTTGCACATCATCGCGGACGTGTTCAACAACGCCTTCAACGTCGAGCGCCGCTTGCAAATAAGCATTCACCCGTTTGCAAAATTCGTCTAACGATTTTTCTTCTAAAACTTGCTGCTTTTGTTGCGCCGAGACGCGGATGTACGGCAACATCGCAAGATACTTAGAGAACACATCTTTTTTCGATTCAATTTCGCTCAAAATTTCTACTGAAATATTTTGCGCATTGACATATTGTTCAAAAAGATGAACGCCTTCTGTGGAAACCAATTTCAACAGAGAACGATCCACCGAATCATACGAGCGCAGCAAAATTTTTGCCGACAAATAATTTTGATCTTTTAAAAGTTCCGTATTGATTAAATCGACGATGACAACGCCTTCGACAAGAACGCGCCAACATCCATTCGGCATCGGCATCACCGATTGCACATGAGCGAGCACGCCGACTTTCGGCAAATCTTCCGGTTCCACCGATTCTTTATCCGGATCCTTCTGCAAAGCGAGTAAAAGCAAATCGTGATAAAGATGCGAAGCTTTGAGCGCATTTTGCGAAGCTTCTCTTCCCACGAGAATGCGAGTAGAAGATCCCGGAGTGACAAGCGCATCGCGCAATGCCAGCAGCGGAAAATCGTGACTCAAATCTAATGCAATTGTTTCCAGTAAATTTTCAGTTTCAGAATTTGATTTTTTCAAACTGTTTTCCCTTCCCCAGGCGATTTATTTCTTATCGCCCTGAGACAGCGCTTTTTTCACCAAATCAGCATCGACTACAAGCTTTTTCGTCTTGGATCCCGGCAATTCATACATCGCCTTTTGAAGGGTGCGTTCGACCACAGAACGGAGCCCGCGAGCGCCGGTTTTGCGTTCCATTGTAAACGAAACAATTTCTGCAATTCCATCATCGGTAAAGGACAAATCGATATCGTCCATTTTGAAAAGCTTCGTGTACTGTTTGGTAATTGCGTTTTTCGGTTCTGTTAAAATGCGTTTCAGCGCATCGGCGTCTAATTCTTCGAGAGATACGACAATCGGCAAACGCCCGACCAATTCGGGAATTAAACCGAAATGAATCAAATCGTCCGGTTCCAAAAGTTTAAACAAACTCGAAAGCGAGTTATCCTTTTCCGAACGGATGTCTGCGCCAAAGCCCATGCCGCCTTGATTCACGCGATGTGCAATAATTTTATCCAATGTTTCAAATGCACCGCCGCAAATAAAAAGAATATTCCGCGTGTTGATTTGAACTAAACTTTGTTCAGGATGTTTGCGTCCACCTTTGGGCGGAACTTGCGCAGTCGTCCCTTCCAAAATTTTAAGAAGACCTTGTTGCACGCCTTCACCCGAAACATCACGTGTGATCGAAGGATTGGCAGTTTTACGGGCAATTTTATCAATTTCATCGATAAAGATAATGCCGCGTTCTGCACGCGCAACGTCATAATCAGCAGCCTGTAAAAGGCGCACTAAAATATTTTCAACATCTTCGCCCACATAACCGGCTTCGGTAAGCACAGTCGCATCGGCGATAGAAAATGGCACATTCAAAAAGCGAGCGAGGGTCTGCGCCAAAAGAGTCTTTCCACTTCCGGTCGGTCCGACCAAAAGCAAATTTGACTTTTCGACTTCGACGTCATCTTTTTCTTTGCCCGCATTGGCGTCTTTATAACGAAGACGCTTATAATGATTGTAAACGGCAACGGACAATGCGATTTTTGCATCGTCTTGTCCGATGACGAAATCGTCCAAATGCGCCTTTAACTCTTTCGGAGTCGGAAGCGGTGTATTGTCCGCTTCGACTGTTGTCTTCGAAGCTTCTTTTGCCAAATCATCGAGCAAAAGATTATAGCAAGCCGTAACGCAGTCATTGCAAATGTGGACATTTGCGCCCGAAATCATTTTGGCAACGCGTTCTGCCGGCTTTCCGCAAAAACTACAGGTGATTTGGGTATGATTCCTTCCGTTCTTATACATGGAAACAGCCCTTAAGCTTTAATGTCCGGAACAGCCTTGTGCGGCTTGAAAATTTCGTCGATAACGCCGAATTCCAAAGCTTCTTCTGCAGTGAGGAAAAAGTCGCGTTCTGTTTTTTCGCGAACTTCTTCAATCGAACGACCAGAATGCTCTGCGATAATTTTCGTGAGCATTTCACGTGTGCGCACAAGTTCTTTGGCGTGCACTTGAATATCTGTCGATTGTCCAGTCACTGCTCCCGACGGCTGATGCAACATAATGCGAGAATGCGGAAGCGCATAGCGTTTTCCTTTCGTTCCAGCAGCGAGAAGAATCGCCGCCATCGAAATGCTATCGCCAACGCAAATCGTCGCCACATTCGGACGAATGTGCTGCATCGTGTCGTAGATGGCAAGACCCGCCGAGACATAACCGCCCGGGCTGTTGATGTATAATGTAATGTCCTTCTCGGGATTCTCATATTCCAAGAAGATCATTTGAGCCATGACGTTATTCGCCACTTCATCGTTAATCGGCGTTCCCAAGAAAATGATACGTTCTTTGAGAAGACGAGAATAGATGTCGTAAGCGCGTTCACCGTGGCCGGTGTTTTCAATGATAGTTGGAATGACCATGAGTTCTCCCGAAAAAAACTTACTTGGATTCTTCTGCTGCCGGCTTGATTCCGACGATAAAGTCAGAAGCTTGTTCGACTCGAAGTTCGTCGCGCAAAGAATTGATACGGCCCGACTGGCGGAGGTGGTCTTTGAGAGTCTTCGCATCTACGCCATACATCGCAGCCATACCTTCGATGCGTTCGTCCACCAAAGCCTGCGACGGTTTGAGTTTTTCCTTATTCGCAACGAATTCCAAGATGAAATGCTTCTTGATTTCGCGAATTGCTTCCGGTTCCAAAGACTTCAACTGCTCTTCGGTCGGTTCCACTTCTTCGTTCGAGCCCGAATTGCGCTGGAGAGTATACTTGATGAGATCAACAACGCGGGAATGTGCGACGTCAAACGGATTCGTTTCGATCAATTTATCAATCGCTTCGTTCACCGCTTTCGCCTTTGCAGCGCCCTTCTTGTTGTTCAAAATGCTCTGTTGGAGATTATCCTTCAAATCGGCTTCATCTTTCACGCCGAGTTTTTTGAAGAATTCTTCGTCCAATTTCGGAGCGCGGATTTCGCGGACATCGGTCACTTCGACCTTAAAGTCTGCGGTCTTGCCGCGGTATTGTTCGTCCTTGTGATCTGCCGGGTAAATAAAATGAATGTCTTTCTTGTCGCCCTTCTTCGCACCGGTGAGGCCTTCGTCAAATCCCGGAGAAGCCGATTCGCCGAGAAGAGAACGGAATTCGCGGTCTTCCGGAATTTCCTTGTTTTCGCCGTCGATTTTCACTTCGATGTAATTGCCGACAACCACGTCGCCCTTCTTCGCTTCGCGGTCAACGGATTCTGCTGTCGAATACATTTGAAGAACGCGGTCATATTCCGCCTTCACTTCATCTTCGTCGATGACCACATCCGGAACGGTAATGCCCAAGTTGTCATAACCCTTGATGTCGATCACCGGATCCACTTCCACGACTGCGGTGAAAGTAATGTCTGCGGTCTTGTCGTCTTTGAAATTTTCAACCTTGACGCGAGAAACCGGAATAATGTTTGCCGCTTTGAGTTCTTCGCTCAAAGTAGAATTCATCACTTCTTCAATCGCCTCTGCACGAATCGAATCGCCAAAGCGAGATTCAATCACGTGGCGAGGAACTGCACCTGCGCGGAATCCCTTCAACTGAATTTCCTTGCGGTATTCGGTCACCTTCTTTTCGAACGGCTTCTTCAAAGCGTCCTGCGGAATGGCGATGTCAATGTTACGAACCGTAGAGCTGATCTCTTTAATCGTTGCGGACATAGTGTCTCCATGAATAAAACATTAAGGATGCGAGGGGTGGGACTTGAACCCACACACTGGAAGTACCAGATCCTAAGTCTGGCGCGTCTACCAATTCCGCCACTCTCGCGTATTCGGATGCCAAAAATACAAAAAATCATTCTTTTTGAAAATGAAACAGCTATTTTAATGGCGTGTTAAACGCATTCCGAACCATTCGCATTGGAGTTTTCATCTCGGCAGTCAACCTTCTCATTCAAGGGGTTGCGTTTCTTGTCGGGAATTTTATCGCAAAAAATCTCGGCAATGTTTCTTTTGCTTACTTTGGCATTCTCCAAAGCGATTACACCATTTTTACCGCCCTCGCTGACTTTGGCACGGCCACACTTCTTCTCGCATTCTTCGGGAAAAAGGCTTCTAACGGAAGGCTTCTTTTTGCCTCTTTTCAGCTCCGCTATGTTCTCACATTCGCCTCCATGATTTTGATGATGCTTTTCGCATTATTCTTCCGCAGAAATCATCCCGCTTTCCGCGGCGAATTCATTATGGCATTCGGACTTTTATTTCAGCACGCTTTTTTTGATTGGTATTTTGTATGCGGAAAATTTTGGAAAAAATTGCTCGCCGCAAAAATTTTGCACACGATTTCTTATTCCGCAGTTATGGCGCTTTCGCTTTTTTATTTTCGCATTCAAAGCGTCGAAGGCATTGCGCTTTCAATGGTCATCGCCGCTCTTCCCGCTTGGAGTTTCGGCGCAACAGCAGCGCTTCGCCCGCGCGTTTTTCATTTCACCCGCCGCAGTTTTCTCTTCATCCGTTTAATGCTTTCCAAAGCTTTTCCTTTTGCGCTTTCGAGTCTCGCCAGTTTTTTGTATTTGCCTCTTGGACTTTATGCGATGGATTTTTTTGCGCCCAGAGAACTTCTCGGCGCCTATAATTATGCGCACAAACTAATCATTTTAGCGAGCGGAATGATGGTGAATTTCATTTCATCTTCTCTCGTTACCAAGCACGAATCAAACGACCAAAACTTGCACATTAAAGACATTTTCATTTTCACTTTATTCATCGCAATTTGCACTTCGCCATTTTGGATTTTTCCCAAATTCTGTTTGCGTTGGCTTTTCTTCGCCGCTCCCATTCGAAACGATGAAGTTGCGCTCACATTCGCCGCATTCACCATTTCCGTTCTCGCATTTTCCCTCGTTCTGCAAGCGCTGCGCATGAGTTTTGTTGCAACGATGCTCAAAGAAAAACGCTTGTGGACATACGTCACATTCATTTTTATCGGCGGACTTTTAAACGCTTTCGCCGTTTTCGTACTCCCGCATTTCGGAGTTTCTCCCGAAAAAATTCCGCTTTTAACTTTAACCGGCGATGTTTCGCTCAGCGCAATTCTCTTCTTGTATTTCGCTTTTCACAAGCGCCTTCGGATGTAATGAACAAATGGTTGAAATCATCCAAATGATAACGCCCCACGCCCAAAAAATTCCTTGTTTATAACCAGCCAAGAAAAACCAAAAGCCGACGAAATAAATGAAGAAAACATAAAACATTACGAGCCGCGGCGTCTTTCTTCTTTTGACGCGATCAAATAAAATTGACATTCCGAGCCCGACTAAAAACGGCACCAAAAAACATCCGGGAAGTCCAAAGTCCTTGTAAATTTCCCACAGATAACCCGTCGTATTTAAGCCCGGAATTTTTTGCACACTTTCGTTGTAAATTCCATCCCAACCGAAACTCGTTTTTAAAGCGCCCGGCGCACGGAAATATTCAAACATTCCCGAGAAAAAATCAATGCCGTATGTAAACGGATGAATTTCTCGATCCGTCGGAGAATTGATTGCGTAATCTAAATTCCAATAATTGTTGGCGACATATTTATAAGGCATCGTCATCGCCGCTTCCATCGTCATCGACTTCACCGAAGATTCGCCATATTGCGAACGCGCGGACGCCACAAAAATGAATCCGACAATTCCTGCAATCAAAAGCGCTGTGATAAGTAAAACCGAAATGCGTTTGCACAAAAAATTGAAAAGAATTACCGCAAAGCCCAAGCACATAAATAAAGTCGTCCGGCTAGGATAAGCGCACACACTCAACACCGAAATAAAAAGAGTTATCGGCAAAGAAATTCGGCGAATCCAACGCACCGGATTTAACGACTTAAAGGACGCCACCCCAAAAAGCATTACCACGAGCGGAGCACTTGAAAAGAATTGCGCATAAAATCCGTAATCCACTTTACGCGATGCAAAATATCCCGCATTTCCCGTAAATAAAATCAAATTTCCCGCCACTTGAATAATCCCAAAAATTCCCACAAAATACAGCGCTAAAATGAAACACGAAAGAATAAAATGCAACTTCCAATTATACGCAAAATTTTCAGTCGGCTGCGTTTTGCAAGGCGAATGATTCCATTGAAAAAGTAAACACCCCGACGCAAAAGAAAATAAAGCGCCACCCCAAACAAACCATGTTTTTGCATGAAACGGCGTCATCGCATGATCTAATCGCAAATACGCAAAAGCGAGAGTCAAACATTGAAAGAAAATGTAAACCGTCGCCGGCGAAAAAAAGTCTAACTTTTTTTTCCACACATAAAATAACAGCCCCGCCACAATGAAAAGCAAGACTGTCGTTTCGGGATATTCGCAGACTTGTGCGAACATTAGGCGTTGCGTTTCCTTCTAAAAAATCCGGTAAACGTGCTCCATTCTTTTTCCAAATTTGAGCCCGTTCCTTTCTGCGATTTCACAAGTTCAATGAAATTGCTGAGAAGAGTTGCGAATAACATGCAAACCATTACCGTGAACATGAGCGAAACACCGCGCAACGGCGAAACTTTTTTGTCATTCGGCCAAGGAGCTTCAAGCACGTGCAAGTTCGTGAGCTTTTTCGCTTCTTCAAGTTGCATCTGTTCGCTCTGCTGACGGAGCAGCTTGTACAGAGCGGCCTGCACCTTGATTTCTTCCTGCTTACGCATATATTCCGCGCCAAGCTGCGGACTTTTCTTCAAAGTGATTAAGCCCATCGACTGTTGCTTGCCGTTGAGAGTCTGATTGATTGCCGTATTCAGCGAGCTGTAGCGTTTGGAAAGTTCGCTGTAACGCTTGGAATCCGTTCCGCGAAGCTGGCTTTCGTAATTCATTTCCACGGCGACACTCTGACGTTCCGTCTGAAGCGAACTCAAATATTTAATCGTCGCTTCCATTTGAATTCCCGGTTCGTAGAAATTATTTTCCGTTTGGAATTTTACAAAATCATCTTTCAACGAATCCAAAGTTTTCAAGCAAAGCGCCATACGCTTATCAAAATATTCTCGGCTTTGACGAGCTTGTTTCGTTTTAAATGCATTAAACATCGAGTCTGCTTTTTCGAGCATAAACGTCGCCATTTCCGATGCTACACGATAATCTTCATCTTCAATCGCAACCTCTAACATATTTTCGTCCGTCAAAGACAGCTTAAAATTTTTGCGGAATAATTTTAACAAGTCCGCGCGGAAATTTCCTTTAAACTCATAACGCTTCGCCAAATCAAAATGATCGATGACCATATCTTGCAATTCTTTGGAATCGAAAATCGTCCAAATCGCATCCGCATCCGCCGAGCCCGAAGTAAATCCGAGAAGCGACGCATACGAAGAAAATTCTCCACCGAGCATTCCCGAAAGCGCACTCATTCCCGACGATTCCGCAGGCGGAGTCACCACAGCCTTGGCCGCATAAGTCGGCTTAATCACCCACATCACCAAAACGAAAACAATTAAAGTCGGAATAAAAACCATCGCACAACACAATTTGAAATGCTTCAAATCGTTATTGAGAATCCGCAAAAAAGTTTCAACTAAGCCAGGAGCTTCTGGAATATTATTTGTAGTTGACATAGATGATAAACGCCGACGAAACAACGGTTAAAAGAGATGCGACGAACAAAGTAAAATCTTTGAATCGTTCATAAGTGCTCTTCGGAATTTCAATGTAATCTCCCGGAAGAATCGGATCCCGAGTGGCATTCACATAAATCGTTTCTCGGTCGCCGCGAATCACTTTCACTTGGTCAAAGGAACCTGTTGTCGTTAGCACACCAGCTGCCGAAATATAATCGAGCGCATGCCATGACGGATCATATTGCTGTCTTCCAACTCCCGCGACTGCCCCGCCGACATAAACGAGCAAAGGCTTCATCGTATATTCAATTTCTGCACCTAAAGGCGGCACCACTTTATCCGCAAGACTAACCGGAATCGACTCCGAAGAATTATCCTTTTTCCGAATCGTAACTGATTGATAGCCTAAATTAGGAATCCGATTTCCGCCAGCTCTTTCGAAATAATCCGAAACCGTTTTTCCTTCGACATACGAAACCGCCGAGCGATAATTCGGCAAAATAATCGTAATCGCATTGTTCATATCGGCGAACGGCACAAAAATCTGATCGCCCGGTTCCATAATAATGTCACTTGCAAAATCGCCTTCATTATAAATCTTAAAGCAATTCACATGAATCGTATCATTTCCACGAATTATGCGCACATCATCATCGCGACCTTGCGGTAAAATATCTCCCACTAATTTCAAAAGCCGAGTCAAACGAGTCTGCGGTTCAACAAAAACCTGCCCCACATGCGGCACCGCTCCCATCACATTTACAATCATCTTTTTCATTTGCGCGAGCTGCACAAAACAATACTTCGGATCGTAACGCTTTGCAACCGCTTTTAAAATTTCTTCGCGCGCTTGCGCAATCGTTTTTCCTGCGACATTGACAATTCCGCATTCTTCAATAATAATGCTTCCATCCGGATAAACCTTCGCCGAAAGGTATGAATTTTCAAGCATAATATCCAGATAATCGCCCGGTCCCAAAAGATAATTCGAATCGACAACGCCTTCGCTATAACTCGGCTGCATTGTCACAGAATTCCGCTGAAACGCAGGATTCGTCGTCTGTAATCCCGTCATCGCCGGATAGGCGCCGCCCATTTCTTCCGAAGCCAAAATCGTCGGCACGCAGAGAAAAAGACTCAGCATCAAAATTTTCAAAAAATGCATAATTTATCCAAACAAAAATCTGCTAGTTGGTATAAAATAGAAAAAACCCAGCTGGGAAAGCTGGGCTTTTTCTAGAATCTTAGCAGATTACTTTTCCGCTTCCTTAGAAGCACCCTTGACCATGTCAACAGGCTTCGTATCAGCAGCCGGAGCTTCTGCCTTCGGAGCTTCCTTAGCCTTGATTTCGTCTTCAACGAGAGAGATCAAAGCCATTTCAGCTGCGTCGCCAGGACGGTTCGGGCCGAGTTTCAGCACGCGGGTGTAACCACCGTTGCGGCTCTTGTAACGCGGACCAATCACGTCGAAAAGTCCCTGCAAAACCTTCGGATCACGAACGATTCGTGCAGCTTCGCGGCGAGCAGAAAGGTCACCCTTCTTCGCATAAGTCACCAAGCGATCCACAACGCTACGAACAAGGCGAGCCTTGAGGAGAGTCGTACGCACAGAGCGGTTGATCTGTTCCTCTTCCAGGCCTTTTCCGAGGATGGAAGTCGCGAGGCTACGGAGAATGGCACGCTTATGCTGCGCATTCGCACCGAGTTTTTTGTTTTTTACACCGTGTCTCATTTTTCTTAATCCTTCAAGTATTCATCGACGTTCATGCCAAAAGTAAGGCCCATCGACGTCAATACCTCGTTAAGTTCAACCAAGGACTTCCGACCGAAGTTCTTGTATTTCAGCATATCCGCTTCCTTGTTGCGAACAAGTTCTGCAATCGTATGAATATTCGCCATACGGAGGCAGTTGCTGGAACGAACGGAAAGTTCGAGTTCGTCCACACGCATACGGAGACGGGAGGCAATACGCTGACGTTCTTCGTCTTGCACCATTTCTTCCGGAGATTCGAGATCTCCTTCGAAGTTGATGAAAGCTTCCAAATGATCCACCAAAAGCTTTGCCGAATAAGCAAGAGCATCTTCAGGATCAATAGAACCATCAGTCGTAATTTCCAATTCTAGACGGTTGTAGTCCGTTTTTTGACCCACACGAGTATCGCTCACGTGCATCGCAACTTTCAACACCGGGTTGAAGTTTGCGTCCATGGCAATTTCACCGATCGGGGCATTCGGATCCTTCAATTCGTCCGCAACCACATAACCGCGTCCGGAAGATACCTTGAGCTCCATGCTCAAAGAAGCATCTCCACCAAGCGTTGCGATATGAACGTCCGGGGTAAGGATCACCACGTTGGGATTCTCCTCGATGTTCGCAGCAGTGATTTCACCATTGCCAGACATATCCAAGCGGAGCGTTTCGTCGTGGTCGGAGAGCAACTTTACACGGATGCTCTTCAAGTTCAGGATGATATCGGTGACATCTTCCTTCACTCCCGGAATCGAAGAGAATTCCTTTTCGACTCCAGCGATTTTTACAGAGACGATCGCAGCACCTTGCAGCGAGGAAAGCAGCGTACGGCGCAGAGCATTACCGATAGTAATACCCCATCCGCGTTCCAGGGCTTCTACGACAAACTTTGCGTAGCGTCCATCTTCGCCGGTTTCCACTTTCTGGAAACTGCGCGGCATTTGGAGAGATTTCCACATCATTGGCGTTTTCCCCTGTTGAGATTAAACTCTTCTCTTCTTCTTAGGACGGCATCCGTTGTGCGGAACACCAGTCACATCGCGAATCGTCAGCACTTCGATGCCAGCGTTCTTGATAGCGCGAACAGCGGATTCACGTCCACCACCAGCGCCCTTCACGCGCACATCGACCTTGCGAATGCCGAGATCGTAAGCCTTGCGGGCTGCGGCTTCGGCGGCAAGCTGAGCTGCGAACGGAGTGCTCTTGCGAGAGCCCTTAAAACCGGAGTTTCCTGGAGAGCCCCAAGCAACAACGTTACCATGAGCATCAGTGAACGACACGATTGTATTGTTGAAAGATGCGTTTACGCAGGCAATGCCCTGCACATCAACACGCTTCTTACCTTTCTTGACCTTTTCCTCAGCGGGAGCAGCAGCTTCTGCAGCGGCCGGGACGGTTTCTTTAACTTCTTCGTCTGCCACGGATCGTCTCCTTACTTCTTCTTGTTAGCAACGGTCTTCTTCGGACCCTTGCGAGTGCGAGCGTTCGTACGGGTGCGTTGACCACGAACCGGCAACTTTTTCAAGTGGCGGGAACCGCGATAGCATCCGATATCTTGAAGACGCTTGATGTTCAAGGTTGTTTCTGCACGAAGTTGACCTTCCACAGAATATTCGTCTTCAAGAACGTGACGAATTTTACCTTGTTCTTCTTCAGTCAAGTCATCGCACTTCTTCTTTAGATCAATGCCCAACTGAGCGCAGATCTTACGAGAGGTGAAAAGACCGACTCCGTAGATAGCCGTCAGACCGTATTCAACAGTCTTGTTTTTCGGCAAATCGACACCAGCAATACGTGCCATAAAATCTCCTAACCCTGTCTCTGCTTGTGACGGGGGTTCTTAGAACAGATGACGCGAAGAATGCCCTTACGACGGACAATCTTGCAGTTTTCACATCTAGGTTTGATGGAGGCTTTGATTTTCATAGGTTCTAACCTTTTTCCCTATTACTTGTAACGGTAGGTGATTCTTCCCCGCGTTAAATCGTACGGGGAAATTTCGACCAACACTTTGTCATCCGGCAAGATGCGGATAAAATGCCGGCGCATTTTTCCAGAAACATGGGCGAGAATCTCGTGACCATTTTCAAGGCCGACGCGGAAGAACGCGTTCGGAAGTGCTTCCAGCACAACGCCTTCTACTTGAATGCCTTCTTCTTTAGCCACTAGGACGCCATCCTGCCGCGAATGCGGCCGTGTTTGAGGAAACCTGCGTAGTTGTTAGTATGGAGGTGGGCTTCGAGTTGACGAAGTGTATCCAGCGCCACACCGACCACGATTAAGACCGAGGTTCCCCCAATATAGAAAGACATATTCAAAGCGTCTTTCAAATGGAGCGGACCAACGCTAATTACAGCCAGGAAAATGGATCCCGGAAGTGAAATGCGAGTCAAAATGTGATCAATATACTCAGCGGTCTTTTTGCCCGGACGAATTCCAGGAATAAAACCACCCGACTTCTTGAGGTTATCCGCAATGTCTGTAGGATTGTATTGGATAGCCGTGTAGAAGTAAGTAAAAAAGATAATCAGCGCTGCGAAAATCACGCTATAAGTGATATGTCCCGGAACGAACGCACTCGCAAAAGATTGCGCCCAGCTCACATTAGGCATCCACGAAGCGATAATCGCGGGCACGAACATGATGGAAGAAGCAAAGATCACAGGAATCACGCCAGCGGTATTCACCTTAAAAGGCAAATAACTAGCCTGACCACCCATAACTTGGCGTCCAACCACCCTGCGCGGACTCTGAAGCGGAATACGACGAGTAGCTTGTTCTACGAAAACGATGAAACCGATGATAGCAACAACGATCGCCAAGATGAAAATCTCAATAGCGAGCGGCTGAATGCCTTCGGTAAACATTTCGAATTCGCGAATGAATGCTCTCGGAAGTCCGCCTACAATACCGGCGAAGATTATCAGGGAGATTCCGTTACCAACACCCTTTGCAGTGATTCTCTCACCGAGATACATTACAAAGATAGTTCCCGTGGTGAAGGTAAGCGTAGCAAGTAACCGGAATCCGACATTCCCAAGCCCGGACTGAAAACCGTCCGTAAGCACAGAAATACCTGTACCGGTCGCGGTGGAAACTTTCAAGCTCGAAAGCCAAACGGCCACACCCCAGCCCTGAAGAGCGCCGAGGAGCACCGTGAAGTAACGCGTGTACTGATTCAGTTTTGCGCGTCCTTCTTGGCCTTCTTTTTGAAGCATTTGAATCGCAGGGATCACGGAACCCATCAACTGGATGATAATGCTTGCGCTAATGTACGGCATAATGCCCAAGGCAAAAACCGTCGCTTTCGCAAAAGCACCGCCAGTAAAGGAGTCATACAATCCGAACATATTGTTGCTGTTGCGGAAGTATTCAGCGAGTACTGTAGCGTCGACACCCGGAATGGTGATATGCGAACCGATGCGATAAACGATAAGAATCCCCAAGGTAAAGAGAATTCTTTTCCTTAGGTCTTCCATCTTGAAGGCGTTGACGAAACCGTCAATAGCTTTCTTCAGAGCTTCCATTATTAGACGATCTCTACTTTGCCGCCAGCAGCTTCAACAGCCGCCTTGGCCTTTTCGCTGATCGCGTTAACTTTGAGAGTAACTGCCTTAGAAATCGTGCCGTAGCCAAGAACCTTAATCGGCTGCTTGACGCTGCGAACGAGGCCCTGATCAAAAAGAACCTTAGCGTCGAATTCAACAACGCCAGACTTTTCGATAGCCTTGAGATTCACGATTTGAGTATCGCGCGGGAACTGGGTCTTAAAACCGCGCTTCGGAATGCGACGATGCATCGGCATCTGACCGCCTTCAAAAGCTACGCGTCCGGCCTTAGCACTCTTACGAGCACCAGCACCTTTCTGACCACGACCGCCAGTCGTGCCCCAGCCGGAGCCCGGACCGCGACCAATGCGCTTACGACCTTTCGTAAGAGCACTCTTGGCAGGATTGATACTATTGAGTTCCATGATTAAATCTCCTCGACCTTGACCATGTGACGGACAACGTTGATGATGCCCTGAATCGCCGGCGTCAATGTCAGTTCGTTAGAGGTTCCGATTCCATGAAGACCGAGAGCAGCAATGTTAGCTCTGTGCTTCGGGAGGGAGTGGATGAGTCCCTTAACTTGGGTAATTCTCACTTTTTTCATTTGAGACCTCAGGCGTTCTGACCGCGCAATACAGCGTAGTCATTTTTGTTCTTCTGAGTCGTGAGACCTTCGATGCAAGCTTGCACCACGGTGCTCGGATTGGAAGAACCATAGATCTTGGTAAGAATGTTGTGGACGCCAGCGAGTTCCAAAACTGCACGAGCAGCAGCACCAGCGATAACGCCAGTACCAGGAGCAGCCGGAATCAAGCGGATGCGAGTTGCACCGTACTTGATTTCAACATCGTGCGGAATGGTTCCGTCTTGAACGTTCACTTCGATAAGGTTGCGCTGAGCCGCTTCGGTACCCTTACGGATAGCTTCGGAAACTTCCTTAGCCTTGCCGAGGCCAACACCAATCTTGCCTTTCTTGTTGCCAACGACAACAAGAGCACTGAAGGACATGCGACGGCCGCCCTTCACAGTCTTGGCGCAGCGATTGATGTGCACAACTCTGTCTTCAAATTCAGAAACTTGAGCTTCGCGTTCCAAAGTGTACCTCTTAGAATTGGAGTCCGCCTTCACGAGCTCCCTCAGCGAGAGCCTGAACGCGACCGTGATAAATGTAACCACCGCGATCGAAGACTACGGCAGAAATGCCCTTGGCCTTCGCAGCGTCGGCAATGAGATTTCCGAGTTTCTTGCTCTGTTCGGTCTTAGTGAGTTCACCAAACTTTGCTTGGAAATCCTTGGAAGAAGTCGAAACTTGCACCAAGGACTTGTTAGAAACATCGTCAATGATCTGAGCGATCATATTAGAGAGCGTACGACGAACTGCGAGACGCGGACGTTCAGCGGTACCGTTGACGGTCTTGCGAACACGTGCATGACGCGCAATTCTGGACTCAAGTCTTTTCTTTGCAATAACAGCCATAACGTTACCTTATTTACCTGTCTTCTTGCCTTGCTTGCGGCGGATGATTTCACCAGCGTACTTAACGCCCTTGCCCTTATACGGTTCAGGACGACGGTACTTGCGAATTTCTGCTGCAGCTTGACCGACTTTCTGCTTATCGATGCCCTTAATGGAAATCTTCAGCGGATCGACAGCCTTCAGTTCAACGCCTTCCGGTGCCTTGTAGATGACCGGGTGAGAGAATCCGAGCACGAGGTTCAGATCCTTGCCCTTTTGTTCCACACGGTAGCCAACGCCGACGATTTCGAGATTCTTTTCAAAACCCTTCGAAACACCTTCGACCATATTAGCAACGAGAGCACGAGTTGTGCCGTGGATCGAGCGAGAGAACTTCAAATCATCCGGACGTTCGAACGAAAGTTGATTGCCGTCCAGCTTGATCTTGATGAGGTCGTGAACCTTGGTAGAAAGCTTGCCGAGCTTGCCTTCGACCTGAATGTTCTGACCATCCACTGCGACTTTCACATCAGCAGGGATATGAATGATAGCTTTTCCGATACGAGACATCTTTACCTCACCAGACCTTTGCGATGACTTCGCCACCCACATTTTCCTTGCGGGCTTCGTGGTCGGTCATCACACCTTTGGAAGTGGAGATAATAGCATAGCCGAGACCGTTACGAACGCGCGGAAGCTTCGCTACATCGCTGTACATACGAAGACCCGAGCGGCTAACTCGCTGGATGCCTTGGATAGCCGGAACGCCGTTAGTGTAGCGGAGAAGGATTTTGAGAATTCCTTGCTTGCCATCTTCAACGACGACGAACTTTTTAATAAAACCTTTTTCCTGCAGCACGCGAGCGATTTCACGCTTTTCGTTGCTAGCTGGAATGTCCACCACAGGCGCTTTTGCCGAAACGGCATTGCGGATGCGGGTGAGCATATCGGCGATAGTATCTGTTGCCATTTTTAAATGCTCCTTACCAGGAAGATTTGGTGATGCCCGGGATTTCACCGGCGAGTGCCATTTCGCGGAAGCAAATACGGCACAAACCGAAGCGACGCATATAAGCGTGCGGTCTACCGCAACGCTTGCAGCGATGATAACCACGAACGGTGTATTTCGGGGTGCGCTTGCACTTTTCGATCATTCTTCTGCTTGCCATGGTATACCTTACTTCCTGAAGGGGAGACCAAGACCTTCGAGCAGAGCACGTCCTTCTTCATCCGTAGTAGCGGAAGTGACAAAGGAAATGTCCATACCGAGAGTCTGAGAGATTTTATCGATGTCGATTTCCACAAAGATCGACTGTTCCTTGATGCCGAGCGTATAGTTGCCGCTGCCATCAAAACCGCGACGCGGGAGACCACGGAAGTCACGCACACGCGGAAGGGAAATGTTGATAAAGCGATAGAGGAAATCCCACATATTTTCGCCGTGGAGGGTCACCTTAGCACCAATTCCAAGACCTTCGCGGAGCTTAAAGTTGGAAATTGCTTTGCGAGCCTTCGTCACCACCGGCTTCTGACCAGTGATTGCAGCGAGAGTATCAGTTGCTTCGTCCAAAACCTTACGGTTGGAAGCAGCTTCGCCAACACCCATATTGATAACGATTTTCTGCAGACGCGGAATCTGCATCACGTTCTTGTAACCGAACTTTTCCTTGAGAGCCGGAACTACGGTCTTTTCATAAACATCTTTCTTCATTGTGCTCATAGTTACGACCTCACAGAGCCTTTCCGGACTTGACGCTCACGCGAACGCTCTTCTTGCCGGCTTCACGGACGCGACGAGTACGAACAGGGGTGGAACCTTCGAGAAGCATCACGTTGGAGATGTCAATCGGGAGTTCCTTTTCAACGATACCACCAGCCTGATTGGTGCGGCTCGGCTTTTCATGACGTTTGTGAACGTTCACGCCAGCAACAATCACGCGACCCGCTTTCGGATCAACGCTCAGCACGGCACCGGTCTTGCCCTTGTGGGCACCGGAGATAACCTTAACGTTATCGTTCTTCTTGATGTTTGACATTAGAGCACCTCGGGTGCGAGAGAGATGATCTTTGTGAAATTATGGTCGCGAAGTTCGCGCGCCACAGGTCCAAAGATACGGGTTCCACGGGGTTCGCCATCTTTCGTGATGAGGACGACTGCGTTGTCGGAGAAGCGGATAAATGTTCCGTCCTTACGACCGATTTCCTTACGAGTGCGGACCACGACAGCATCTGCGACAGAGCCTTTCTTCACCTTGCTCTGGGGGATAGCGTCTTTGACCGCTACCTTGATGACATCGCCGATGCTAGCATAGCGCCGGTTAGATCCACCCAAAACTCGGATGCAGGCGACTTCCTTCGCACCGCTGTTATCGGCCACGACCAGTCTTGTTTCTTCTTGAATCATAGTTTTCGCCTTACTCCAGAAGGATTACTTCTTCTTTGCCACAATCCGAACCAAGCGCCAACGCTTTGTTGCGGAAAGGGGACGGGTTTCCATAATTTCCACAGTATCGCCAACTTCAGCTTCATTCTTTTCATCATGAGCTTTGAACTTAGCTGTGGATTTCATGATCTTGTTGTAAATCGGGTGACGCTTGCGGTCTTCAACCACAACCGTAATCGTCTTGTCCATAGCGCTAGACGAAACGATACCCTGTCTCACTTTGCGAGAGTTTCTATCCATTTTCTGCTCCTGCCGGCTTAGGCCTTGGCCCTTTCGGTAAGAATTGTCTTGACTCGTGCGATGTCCTTGCGGATCGAGCGAGCTGCGACGGGCTTTTCTTCGCTGTTTCCGGTTTTTGCAGAGAACCGGTTGTTGAACAAATCCAAGTTGAGCTGCGAGAGCTTTTCTTGGAGCTGTTCAGTGCTCAATTCTTTCAGTTCGCGTGCTTTCATTAGATTTCCGAAGCCTCCACGATTTTAACTTTAATCGGCAGCTTCTGAGATGCTTCACGAAGCGCTTTAATGGCGAGATCGCGTTCCACACCGTCCATTTCGAACATGATGCGACCCGGAAGAACCACTGCTGCCCAGAATTCAACTGCGCCCTTACCTTTACCCATACGAGCTTCGGCTGGGTGACGAGTAACCGGCTTGTTCGGGAAAATGCGGATCCAAATGTGACCGCCGCGCTTGATGGTACGTGTCATTGCGATACGAGCAGCTTCAATCTGACGTGCTGTGATCCAGCACTTTTCGAGAGCCTGCAAACCGTATTCGCCGAAAGCGATGGTATCACCGCTAGTCGCACGTCCTTTCATGCGACGCTTCTGTTCTTTGCGGAACTTTGTTCTTTTAGGACTCAGCATAATTACTTCTCTCTCTTAGGTTCAGACGACAAGACGTCCTTGCCAATCTTTTCGCCGTGCATGATCCAGACCTTGATACCGACAGCACCGTAAACGGTCTTGGCAGTAGCAGTGGCATAATCAATATCAGCACGAAGGGTGTGCAGAGGAACGCGACCTTCTGCATACTTTTCAACGCGAGCAATTTCAGCACCGCCGAGACGGCCACCGCATTGAATCTTCACGCCTTCGATGCCCATACGCATTGCGCTCTGCATCGCACGCTTCATCGCACGACGGAAGGAAACACGCTTTTCAAGTTGACGAGCAATGTTTTCTGCAACGAGTTTTGCATCAGCTTCCGGACGCTTGATTTCGTGGACGCTAATATAGATTTCTTTTCCGGTGAGATATTGGAGTTCGCTCTTCAAACGTTCCAATTCTTCGCCTTTTTTGCCGATCACGACGCCCGGACGAGCGGTGAAGAGGTTCACATTCACCTTTTTCGGTGTACGTTCGATGCCAACCTTAGCAAGGGAAGCATGTTCGAAACGCTTCATCAAATAACGGCGAAGAACGATATCTTCATAGAGGAAGTCGGCGAACTTTTCGTCTTTGGCATACCACTTGGACTGCCAGTCATCAATGACGCCGAGACGAAGACCATACGGATGAGTTTTCTGACCCATAGTTTACTCCTTATCAGCGTTGTCAGACACAACGACGGTCAAGTGAGACAACGGTTTTGCGAGACGGTCTGCGCTTCCATGAGAACGCGGACGCATACGCTTCATGATTGTAGCACCATCAGCTGCAATCGCTTCGATTTTGAGTTCTTCCGTTGCAACGGCACCCGGAGCTTTCTGCTTAAAGTTTGCAACTGCAGACTTCAAAGCATTTTCAACAATGGGAGCGCCCTTCTTCTTATTGTGAAGAATAGAGAGCATAGCGAAAGCCTGATCAACAGACTTGCCGCGCACCAGATCCGCCACCAAGCGGAGCTTGCGAACACCGTAACGGATATTCTTTACTTTTGCTGTAGCTTTCATTACTTGGATCCTCCTGCGGCTTCAGCCTTACGGTGACCGCGGAAGAGGCGGGTGGGAGAAAATTCACCGAGTTTGTGACCAACCATGTTTTCAGAAACATAGACCGGAACGAACTGCTTGCCGTTGTACACAGCAAAAGTCAAACCGACCATGTCAGGAATAATGGTGGAACGACGGGACCAGGTCTTGATGGGCTGCTTCTTGTCGGAGCTGGCCATAGCCTTGGTTTTGACCAAAACGTGGGAATCCACGAAAGCACCTTTCTTAAGGGATCTCGACATAGCTTATGCCCTCTTCTTCTGGCGACGACGCACGATATAGTGGTCAGTACGCTTGTTGTTACGAGTTTTCTTACCCTTGGAGTTCTTGCCCCACGGAGAGCAGGGGTGACGACCACCAGAGGTTCGACCTTCACCACCACCAAGCGGGTGGTCAACTGGGTTCATGACAACGCCACGAACAGACGGACGGATACCGAGCCAGCGGGAACGACCTGCAGAGCCCGAAGATTCGTTCATATGGTCAATGTTCGAAACTTGACCAACGGTTGCAAGAGCATCTTCCGGAATCAAACGGATTTCACCGCTCGGGAGACGCACCTGGCAAAGCTTGCCGTCTTTTGCGATTAATTCCGCACCAGCACCGGCAGAACGAGCAATCTGAGCGCCCTTGCCCGGGATGATTTCGATGTTGTGAATCATCGAGTTCAGCGGGATTTCCTTGAGAGGAAGAGCATTGCCAAGACGATATTCAGCACCGACACCGGAGTTGAGAACATCGCCGACCTTGATGCCAGCCGGAGCAATGATGTATTGACGCTTGCCATCAACATACTTCACAAGTGCGATGTATGCAGAACGGTTCGGATCGTATTCAACCGTTTCAACTGTGCAAGCGATACCTGCGCGATTACGCTTGAAGTCGATCAAACGATAAGACTTCTTATGTCCACCACCGCGGCGACGAGAAGTAATTTCACCCACGTTGCTACGGCCAGAGCTACGCTTTTTACCGACGGTAAGAGGCTTGTACGGCTTGTCAGCGGTAATTTCCTTCTTATCGTTCAACTGCTTGTAACGCAGTGTCGGGGTAAGCGGTCTATAAGTTTTCAGACCCATTGTTAGACTCCTTCAAATTCGGCAATTTTGTTGCCGGCCTGCAATGTGATGTAAGCCTTTTTCCAGTTGGACTTTTTGCCTACAGCAGTGCGTACACGTTTCATCTTGCCACGGTTGATCAAAGTGTTCACCGAATCCACTTTCACGTTGAAACGAGATTCGATGGCGCTCTTGATTTCTTGCTTTGTAGCAGAAAGACCGACCTTGAAAACATACTGACGAACACCAGTGCGCGGATTAATCATCATCTTTGCAGTGCTTTCAGTGATGTGCGGTTCTTTCAGAATTTCGTGGAGTTCTTTCATCTGGAACCTCCAGTGAGTTCACCCAGAGCGTCCTGGGAAATCGCGATATTGTTTGCGCGAACGAGATCATAAGTGTTCACGTCTTGAACACGAGCAGTACGAACCCAAGGAACGTTTTCTGTCGAAAGACGGAGATTCTTATCGTTTGCACCGACGAGGAAGAGCGCATTGCGCTGTTCGAGACCCGCCTTGTTCACCACAGAAAGGAAATCCTTGGTTTTCGGAGCGTCGAAAGAAAGACTTTCGAACACGAAGACCTTGCCTTCCTGAGCCTTATCGGAAAGGGCAGAATGGAAAGCGATACGCTTCACCTTCTTGTTCACCTTTTCGAAGTAGTCGTGGGACTTCGGACCATGAGCCTTGTTACCACGAACCCACACAGCAGAGGTGTTCTGACCAGCACGAGCGCGACCAGTACCCTTTTGCTTCCAAGGCTTCGTCGTACCACCGCTGACCTGAGAACGAGTCTTGGTCTGAGCTGTGCCTTGACGGAGGTTGTTGAGAATTGCCTTGATGTGCAAATAGATGCAAACCTTATTCACTTCTGTGTCAAACACAGCAGGAAGGTCAATTTCATTTTTGAATTCGCCGCTAGCGGCGTAGAGCTTAGCCTTTGCCATTAGCCTTTCCTCACCACGATGACTCCGTTCTTCGGGCCCGGAACAGCGCCGCGAACAAAGATCAAATTGCGATCACTATCAACCTTAATCACCTGGAGGTGCTTGACTGTGACCTTCTTGTTACCATATTGACCAGCCATACGCTTACCCGGGAAAACACGACCCGGATAAGAGTGAGCAGAAAGACCACCCGGTTCACGGATGTTGTGAGTACCGTGACCACGAGGACCCGTGTGGAAACCGTGACGCTTCACAGTACCAGAGAAACCATGCCCCTTCGAGATACCCGAAACGTCAACAGTCTTCACTTCTGCGAAATCAGCAGCGCCGAATTCCTTGCCGATCGGCCATTCTTCGAGGTTTTCCACGTCAAATTCAGCGAGATAACCGCGAACATCGAGGTTAGCCTTCTTGAAGTGACCAATGGTTGCCTTATCTGCGCGAGATTCCTTGACGAGACCAAAACCGACCTGAATTGCGGTATAGCCGTCTTTTTCTTCAGTCTTGTGGCAAACGACCACGCACGGACCAGCTTCGAGAACCGTTACCGGAACGCATTCTCCGTTATCCGTGAATACTTGGGTCATTCCCAGCTTCTTTGCAAGAATACCGTTCATTGTATTACACCTTAATTTCGACTTCGACACCTGCTGGCAATTCCAACTTCATCAAGGAATCTACCGTCTGCGGAGTAGCGTCCAGAATGTCAATCAAGCGTTTGTGGGTACGAGACTCGAACTGTTCACGAGACGTTTTGTTAACGTGAGGAGAACGGAGAACCGTGTACTTTTGAATTTTGGTCGGGAGAGGGATTGGACCCGCGATGCGGGCTCCCGTGTTCTTTGCCGTATTTACGATGTCCTGAGCAGAACGATCAATCATACGATGATCGAACGACTTCAAGGAAATACGAATGCGTTCACCAGCCATTGTTATTCCTTACTTGATGATTTCAGTTACAGAGCCAGCGCCGACCGTACGGCCACCTTCGCGGATTGCGAAGCGGAGCTGCTGTTCCATAGCAACCGGAGCAATGAGTTCGACGTCGATAGTCACGGTGTCACCCGGAGTCACCATTTC